>NZ_JALNPN010000006.1:0-255295 GCF_024520835.1 Pantoea sp. Fr+CA_20 | reverse complement strand
CGCTGAGCCGAGTAACGGCAGGTCGACAGGGACAAACCTGCCAGCCTGCAGGCACGACGTTGCGACAGACCTGCGGCCTCACACATGACTTCCACGGCTTCCCGCGTCTGGTCTGTCGTCAGAACTTTCGGCCAAGAGCTACCTGAAGCGCCTCCTTATCCAGCATGGCTTCAGCGAGCAGCTTCTTGAGGCGGGCGTTCTCCTCTTCAAGCGACTTGAGCCGCTTCACTTCGGGAACTTCCATGCCACCAAACTTCTTGCGCCAGGTGTAAAAGGTAGCGTCTGAAATAGCATGCTTACGGCAGAGTTCCCGGGCTGAAACCCCGGCTTCGGCCTCGCGGAGAATACTGATGATCTGTTCGTCGGAAAATCGCTTCTTCATGGGGATGTCCTCATGTGACTGATGAAGACATTACTAACATCGCGGTGTATTAATCAACGGGGAGCAGGTCAACGCATCCTGTAGACCCTTATCCTCGCTTACTTTAACTACATAGTAGTCCCTTGCTCCCGGCACTATCTTATCAACCTTGATGCCGACTGCGCCATTGCTGACTTCATCGTAAGGAACTCGGTCTATCTCAATGCTTTCAATATTGAGTAAGTGCCAATGATTCTCGCTGTCTTGTATTGCGATTTTATCAACCTTTGAGAAAGTAAAGTTGCTGTCAGCAGGGATTATAAGAGAGTAAATCACCACTCGATCATAGCAGTGGTTAAACTCAAGCCGGTGAAGGCTAAGCCTGAAGTCCATGAGTGAATCGCCACTTATAAAAGAGAAAGCAGACTAATACCCGGCGCTTCAGTCACTGATATCAACGACCACACTTAATCTGAAAGAGATCGAAATTCACTGGCGTGAAGTGCTGCGTCTGGCAACCTCGATAAAGCAGGGGACCGTGTATATAGAAAGAGTGATCGATGCCCTGAAACGTAAGGGGCTGAAACTCAACGAACAATTGTTGTCGCATCTGTCACCATCAGGATGGGAGCATATCAATCTGACAGGCGATTAGATCTGGAAAGCAACCGGATACCGGCTTCCGATAAATTTCGTCGGCTGAGACCAGCTAAAGTCGAAAGGTTAAAAAAAGCCTTAACGTACAATAACTTTCGATATCCAAGCTGACCCCTGTCAGGTACTAATTCCCCTGATCTGGACGCTTATTTTAGAACACTCGGTCAGAAGTGACCGGGAATGACAGAGATAGAGAGTGTTAATTTTACAGGCGTTTTACCTGCAGCGGTTCAGCGCTACCGCAAAAAGCGTGCGTCAAACCGGAAGGGGATGTCGCGGGCCTGCTTAACAATCGCATTGAACGCGGGATGTTCAGGATTAAGCAGATAGTTTGATTCTACCGGCGAAAGGGCGCTGGGCACGCGTAATGCCACGGAACCACCACTTTGTACCCAGGCATCCCCGAACAGGCGCAGTGCAGCAGGTCCTTCCGGTGCAGCCCAGTCGGCGGGTAGCTGATTGATATCAACCCACTCAATCAGCCGATCGGGAACCTCTATACTCAGGAGTGTAAAAGAATCCAGCACGCTGGCGCTTTGCAGATGGATCAGCGTCTCCAGCATGGTCAGCGAGGCCGTTTCAGAAGCATAAACCATCGACACACCGACGCTGTTCCAGCGACCGCCACCTTCACGCGCACCAAAACCACTCCAGGCCGATCCCAGATAACGCGTCTTAGTCATGCGGTAGAGCTTCACGAATAAACACCGTGTTCGAGTCGGGTAATGAGTTTTAGTACTTCATAAGCCCCGGTTTCAGACGCCACCAGATCGGCCGGTTTTTTATTGCCCAACGCGCGTGCAGGCTCATTGAGCCACTGGCGTGCTTTTTCTTTATCGCCCTCAAACAGCTCAACGGCACGATCCATCACGCGAATAAATCGCACCAGCCGTTCGCTCTGTTCTGCAGTGAAGCGACTCTTTACGCTACGAGTAAATGTCGAGCCGGCGATGCCGGTCATTCGACGCAGCTCTGCCTGAGAGATTTGCGCCCACGTGACAATGCGACTGGCGACCGTACCGTCAAGGCCATCATCGATTTGATCCATCAGCACAACGCCGTCCGCACTGCTCAGACCGGCAAACTGCCACAGGCGATCGGGTTCTGCCGCGGATGCGGGTAATGTGAATTGTTTCATGATCACCTCCATTTGGTTATTTGATTATAGCCAAATGGCGATAGGGTTCAATGCACCATTTTTGCGCTGTCATATTTAGAAAATAAACCCGGTTTATTCTTTTTTTGGCGGAGAATACGGGGAGGGTAAGCAACACATCCTCTGGTTTTGATCTGGCATTTTGTGGTCAACAGCTTACAGAAGAAAAGGACATGCGCAGTAAGAGGGATGAACAGGGGCGATAACAGCCGAAGTTGCCTATCGGCGAGCGGCTGACGACAAGCAGGTAAGTCAGCTGAACGTCATCATCACAGGTAAGCGGCACTCTGTGCTGTCTCTCGCTGTTTCGCATGACTTTTGCCATGACAGGATAGTCACCGTGACGAAAGATTGTCGGTGACTGTGATATATTGCCGCTCTTAGTAGTGCAGGCGCTGGGTTCAACCGATAGGGACTATCCGTTATGAAACGACACGACATCAACTCTTCAACATTATTTCGCAGTGCGGGATTCGATCCGACGTCTGGGGTGCTGGAACTTGAGTACCGCAACGGTACGTGCCGACGCTGGCTTGCTGTTCCGGCCCATACCTATCAGGGATTCTGTGCAGCCGTCGATCAGGACGCGTTTTTCCGCGAAAGCATCGACAACCGTTTTTTTTCTATGTACCAAAAGAGCGATGCATAGCGATACAAGATGACGGCTCATTTTTTCAGGCATGGCGGTGAAGATAAGCGTCAAACGCCGTCTTTCTCGCTAAGTGGATAGGGCGACGGCGATAAGGTGATTTTGCGGGTCCGTGCCTGAAGGTTGAATACGCATTATCTTCCCTTCAAGGCAATCATTGAAACACTCAATGATTGCCTGAAAAGGACCGCTCAGATAACCCCCTAATGGGCCACGCAGCGCCGCTGAATTACATCATTTGCGGTTCGCGAATCGCATTACCTTTCTCGAAACGTGAAAGACGATAAGGTGCGATGTCTGTATAAACGGGATTATTCGTCAGCAACTGTGCGCACAAAAGCCCTGCGCCAGGACCAATGGCGAAGCCATGTCCACTGAAGCCGGAAGCAATAAACATCCCTGGTAGCGCACTTACTTCATCAATGACGGGCACTAAATCAGGTGTGGTGTCAATCCAGCCCGCCCAGGCATAATCAACTTTTATCCCATCCAATTCTGGAAATAAACGGATCAACTCCGCAAGACCATTGCGAATAATGCTGTTATCCGGGTTGGGATCAAGGACACGGATTTTTTCAAACGGTGAACGGCTGTCATGATGCCAGCTTCCAGCCGCTTCAGGGCCCGAAAAGAACGAGCTGTTAAGCCGGACCTTGAGCTTTTTAGCCACTTTACTGCGATACATTGGATAGAACTTTGCAGCATAACGGATGTTTTGCGGTGCCAAATCAATTTGTCCAAGACCGGGCACGGCAACGGTATAACTGCCATCCTCACGGCGGCGAAGGCAAAGGTTAGGTGTACTCAGACATCCTTTCACCACTTCAGGCGCAGCGGTCGTTTTGAACACCGTGCCCAAAATATTCGCTGCAGGGAGTTCAATGCCATATTGTCTGCAAAAACGTGAACTCCATGCTCCACCACAACAGATAACCCGGCTGGCGTTTACCCGCCCGCGTTCTGTCCATACACCTGAGACCCGGCCCGCACTAATGTCCAGTGCGCGCACCGCGCAGTGCTGAAATATGCTGGCACCCAAGTTTTGCGCACCGCGAGCGATGGCCGGTGCTGCCATCGAAGGTTCCGCGCGACCATCGGTGGGTGACCACACGCCGCCTCGCCAGGCCGTTTTATCTCCAATCCGTGCCTTAGCTTCCTGCGCAGATAAGAGATGACTGGTAAAGCCCATTTGCTTCGCTTGCTGACCCCATGTTTCCCAACGCGCCAGATCAGCATCGTTGACTGTGCCATAGAGAATGCCGCTGCGCCTGAAACCAAGATCCATTCCGATTTCGGCACTCAGTTCATCCCAGCGCTGTAGGCTGCGCATCGCCATAGGCAGTTCATACAAGTCACGATTCTGCTGGCGCACCCAGCCCCAGTTCCGGCCAGACTGTTCACCGGCAATAACGCCTTTTTCAAACAGGGCCACTGAAACGCCCTGTTTCGCCAGTTCATAGGCCGTTGACGTACCAACAATGCCACCGCCTATCACAACAACATCGACAGTGGTGGGGAAGACGGAGCTGTCATGGACGCTATCGACCTTGATTCGCATGGGTTAACCTTGTTTCAGATATGATGTCGCGGCGGAATATGCATAATCCACAATACACGGGCTTCTGTGTCGCTATCGTTGAAAATATTATGCGGGAGATGGCTTTTAAACTGAAAACTGTCACCCGCTTCGATTAAGGTTTTCCCCCCCTCTACTTCAAGGGTCAGTTTACCTTCCATTACTACACCTGCTTTTTCACCCGTGCCTGTCAGCATCTCTTCTGAACGTGTGCGCGGAGGAATACTGATATACATAAACTGAATATCGTGTTCGCCTGAGGGCGATAACATCTCTTTAGTTATCCCCAGTTTGCCAACATGAAAGTGCGGCCGCTCATGCCTGCGTCGCACGTAATGCTCTGCGCCCGGCCGCATTACGTCATCTTGTTCAAGGAAGGCTGTCAGTGGCACATCTAAGACCACACGAAGTTGCTCCAGAACGCGTATCGTAGGGTTAGCCAGATTACGTTCAATCTGGCTAATTGCGCCCGCTGACACATTAGCCTGTTGCGCCAGCTCTTTGATCGTCATGCTACGAGACTTACGAATTAATTTTAAACGTATACCGATGTTAGCCTCTGCTGCACTCAGCTCCTCTGCGTGCATTACCGCTGTTTTCATAACCATGCTCCTTAAGGTTTGTCGCGTCCCTGTGTGAAAGCGCGATCAGGGCATTCCCCATTTAGCTTTAATTTTTTGCAGTGACCCATCTGCTTTCATTGCTGTCAGCGCGTTATTAATATCGGCAAGCAGCTTATCGTTGCCTTTTTTCACACCAAACGCCATGGGCGAAATATGCTCGGGTTTATAATCATCTACAACGTGCATACCTTTAAAAGATCCGGTTTTTTCCTGAACTTTCAAAATAGGATAATCATTCATGCCTGCCGCGATACGACCCAGTGACAAATCGCGCATCATATCTGAAGGGCTATCGTAGACTTTGACTTCTTTAGCAATGCCGCTTTTTATAAGGCTTTGCGTGTAGTCAGTGCCTGTCATAGTACCCACGATTTCGTCCTTAAGATCTTGTTGCGAATGGTAGGTTTTTTTATTGTCATCACGCACGACGAGTCCAGGCCCAAATGCAGTCACCGGCTGAGAAAAGGAGATGCGTTTTTCCCGCTCTGGCGTCGGTGTCATTCCCGCCACGATCATGTCAATTTTGCCTGCAATAACAGACTGAATAAGGGTGGAGAAGGGCACAGCGCTAAAATTAATCTCCAGATGCTGACGCCTGGCCACTTCGGCGGCGACATCGGGCATGAATCCTTCGATTTTTCCCGTTTTTGTATCCAGAAAGGTCGTTGGCGCACTGGATGGCGGGGAGCCCGCCGTCAACAACGCCGCATTAACACTGCAAGTGAAGCCTAATGCGGCAAACAACAAAGCCACACTTACGCACGATCGGTTAGACATGACGCACTCCTGCTTAAAACGGGGACCATTAACTTCAATATAATGAAATTAATTATCCTGCTGTCAATCATTTCTTTTCTAAAAAAAATCCCCCCTCACAAATGAGCATCAAACCCTTTGATTTGCGACTATAAGCGATCTTAAATGAAGGTTGTCGTACAAATAAGTTAATGCTATGACGCCATGAGAGGAAAAGTTTGACAGTATTTAACGGGGGAATATTCATTAAAATGAATTTTTAGCATGCCACCTAACACCGGCTGGAGCGCATAATGGACTGGAGCAGCATTCATGTATATCTCCCTTTTCTCTTGAAAGGGGCTGAAATGACAATCTACATCACACTGTTGTCGTTACTTATCAGTACGCCACTCGGCCTGATCTTTGCTGCTGCAAAAATGTGCCCTTTTAAAATCATTTCATGGCCTGTCGCTGTCATCATTAACATCACCCGTGCATTGCCCATGATTGTGGTGCTGTTTTACATCTACTTCGTTTTTCCCGACATTGGTATCACCCTTACCTCTTTTCAGGCCAGCGTGATCGGTATTGCTTTCTGTTTTTCTACCTTCCTCGCAGAGATCTTTCGTTCTGGCATTGAATCCGTGGATCGCGGTCAACTGGAAGCTGCACGTTCTATGGGAATGAGTTTTAGTAAAGCGATGCGGCGGGTCATATTGCCTCAGGCCTTTCATGTTGCACTGCCGCCTTACAGCAACACCCTGGTGATGATGCTTAAAGATTCGGCTCTTGCTTCAACGATCGCGGTAACCGAAATGACACGCCAGGGACAGCTTCTTGCTGCCTCAACCTTTGATAACACAACGGTATATACCCTGGTTGCGTTACTTTACCTGACGTTATGTATGCCATTGCTGGCCTTTACCAAACACCTTGAAAATCGTCAGAAAAGAGGAGCCTGAGATGATTGAAATTATTGATGTTCATAAGCGCTTTGGCTCAGTAGAAGTGCTTAAAGGGGTCAGTTTTCGCGTCGAAGAGGGCGAAGTGGTCTGTCTGGTTGGTCCTTCAGGTTCCGGAAAGTCCACGGTGCTGCGCTGTATAAACGGGCTTGAGACGTATGAAAACGGTCAAATTCGCGTTCTCGGTCAGCACGTTGATAATAAAAGCAAAAATATCAATTTGCTCCGACGCCAGATAGGTATGGTTTTTCAGCGCTTTAATCTCTTTCCCCATCGCAATGTGCTTGAGAACGTGATGGAAGGCCCGATTTACGTTAATGGCGAATCACGCAATGCCGCAGAAAAACGCGCGAGAGAATTGCTGGAAAGAGTAGGGCTGGCAGACAAGGTTTCCGCGTGGCCGGCGCAACTTTCAGGTGGTCAGCAGCAACGTGTGGCCATTGCCCGAACACTGGCGCTACAGCCCAAAGCGATTCTTTTTGACGAACCCACCTCCGCCCTGGACCCCGAACTGGTCGGTGAAGTGTTGCAGGTTATGCGTAATCTGGCACAACAAGGCATGACAATGATCGTTGTCACACACGAGATGCAGTTTGCACGAGAGGTCGCGGATCGCGTTTGTTTCCTGCATAGCGGGCAAATTGTGGAACAAGGGCAAGCCGAACAGGTCTTGCTGCGTCCTCAGGAAGCACGCACCCAGGATTTCTTGCGCCGGGTTCTGAGGGACTCCGGCGTGTCGAATATGATGAATGCATAAACGTCAGAAAAGCAGTTCTGATCACGTAAAAATGGTTATTACGCGTTGTCAGTGCTGCGTCTTTCTGGCAGCTGCGGGGACGGGAGAAAAAATGAACATATGACCGGGGGATCGGTTAACCTGTGTTGTGCTCATCCCCACGTTCATTTACCACCAGACCGCTCTGCTTTGCTGCCTGGTCCCTTTAAGCACGAAGCTGAATGCCTTTGATAATGATGTCCTGAACACTCTTCACCGTTTGTTCAAAAAACACCGGATCGCTGAGCGTTTTACCGGTGATCGCCTCAACCTGCACGCCAAAATCCGCGTAATGCTGCGTAGTTGCCCACAGCATAAAAATCAGCTGCATCGGATCGACCGGTGCGATCAGCTCGTCTTTAATCCAGCCGCGAATAACATCCGATTTATCTTCCACCAGCGTTTTCAGGCTGCCACCCAGTTCCTGTTTTAGCAGTGGCGCGCCCTGCACCATCTCAAGACAAAACAATCTCGACGCCTGCGGATGGTCGCGGGATACGCACAGTTTCAGACGGATATATTCGCGTATGGCTTCCAGTGGATGCTGATCGGACTGCAATGCTTTAAGCGGTGCTAACCAGATATCCAGCAGCCCTTTCAGCACCGCAATATATAAATCTTCTTTCGAGGGAAAGTAATAAAAAAGATTGGTTTTTGAGACGTCAGCACGTTCCGCTACCTGCTCCAGTCGGGTGCCGTGGAAGCCATACAACGAAAAAAATTCCAGTGCAGCCGCCATGATAGCGCTACGTTTGGCGGCGACCGCCCGCGAGCGGCGCGTCAATGATTTCGACGCTGCCTGAGGGGACTTGCTTTCACCGGCGGCAGATTCCGGGCTTTTGACCAATGGCTTCACAACGTCTCCATGACATAAACATCAAGGTGGAAAGCATAACAAATAGGGATAGGGGCGACTATCGTCATGCACGCCATTTATGAAAGCGGCGAAATAAGATCCCGCTTAACCGACTATTTAATAAATTTGCACCATTTGCGCTCAATCCTGCCTGATTTACGTGCAGTTATTTTTGAACAAATGGTCTGAAACAGACCAACTGCTCCATAAAAAAATTAAACCCCGCTTTAACCTCATGAAAATAAACATTTTTAAAAACATGGCATCCACTTTGCAGTTGTTCTCTCGTCAGGAGATTTCAGCACGGTGCAATCAGGAACCCGCAGGACGCACTTAAGCCGCGCAGATATTTTCGCAAGCCCTTGTTGTGGTCCTTATTATTTTCAATCGAGGTGAGCTATGAAAATCGGTGTCTTTATTCCTATCGGCAACAACGGTTGGCTAATTTCAGAAACTGCGCCGCAGTACAAACCTACCTTCGAACTGAACAAAACCATTGTGCAGAAAGCCGAGCACTATCATTTCGATTTTGCGCTTTCGATGATCAAACTGCGCGGCTTCGGCGGTAAAACTGAATTCTGGGAACACAACATGGAATCGTTCACGTTGATGGCCGGTCTGGCTGCCGTGACCTCCCGCATTCAGCTTTACGCGACTGCCGCCACGTTGGTGATGCCACCAGCAATCGTTGCACGTATGGCTGCCACTATTGATTCCATCTCCAATGGCCGGTTCGGCGTGAACGTCGTCACCGGCTGGCAGAAACCGGAATACGAGCAAATGGGCATGTGGCCAGGCGATGACTATTTCAGCCGCCGCTATGATTACCTGACCGAATATGTCAGCGTGCTGCGCGACTTGTGGGGCACGGGCCACTGCACGCTCGACGGTGAATTCTTCAAAATGGACGACTGCCGCGTCAGCCCGCGTCCGCAAAGCCAAATGAAAGTCATCTGCGCCGGGCAAAGCGACGCAGGCATGGCGTTCTCCGCCAAACACGCCGACTTCAACTTCTGTTTCGGCAAAGGCGTCAACACACCCACCGCTTTTGCGCCGACCGCCGCGCGCATGAAAACGGCGGCAGAAGCCGAAAACCGCGACGTCTCCTCTTACGTTTTGTTCATGGTGATTGCCGACGAAACCGACGAAGCCGCCCGCGCCAAATGGGAGTTGTACAAAGCCGGGGCCGATGCCGAGGCGCTCTCCTGGCTCACCGATCAGAGCAGTAAAGACACCAAATCCGGTGCGGATACCAACGTCCGCCAGATGGCCGATCCGACTTCCGCGGTCAATATCAACATGGGCACACTGGTTGGTTCTTACGCCAGCGTCGCCAGAATGCTCGATGAAATCGATACGGTTCCCGGCGCAGGCGGCGTGCTGCTGACCTTCGACGATTTCGTCAACGGTATCGAAAACTTTGGTCGTTACATCCAGCCATTAATGAAAACCCGCCAGCACATCGGCATTGAGCAGAAAGAGGTCGCATGATGAACGTTGTTGAGAATCAGACAGTGGTCCGCCGCGCGCCCCAAAATACCGGCGAGGAAACGATCCTCACAGCCCGTCCTGAAGCCATTGCCTTCACGCCGCAGCAAACGGCGCTGATTGTGGTGGATATGCAAAATGCCTACGCGACTCAAGGCGGTTATCTTGATCTGGCGGGCTTCGATGTCTCTGCCACTGCGCCAGTGATTGCCAATATCAAAGTGGCGATAGCCGCTGCACGCGCTGCGGGCATCAAAGTGATTTTCTTCCAGAACGGCTGGGACAATCAGTACGTCGAAGCCGGTGGCGCCGGTTCACCGAACTACCATAAATCCAATGCGCTGAAAACGATGCGCAAACGCCCGGAACTGATGGGTAAACTGCTGGCGAAAGGCGACTGGGATTATGACCTGGTCGATGAACTGCAGCCGCAGCCGGGCGATATTGTATTGCCCAAACCGCGCTACAGCGGTTTCTTTAATACTCAGCTCGACAGTCTGCTGCGCAGCTACGGCATTCATCATCTGGTATTTACCGGCATTGCGACCAACGTATGCGTCGAATCGACCCTGCGTGACGGCTTCTTCCTGGAATATTTCGGTGTTGTGCTGGAAGACGCGACACATCAGGCCGGCCCGGAATTTGCGCAGAAAGCCGCCATTTATAACATCGAAACGTTCTTTGGCTGGGTCTCCAGCGTGGGTAACTTCTGCGACGCGCTAGGTTACAAAACTGAACAAAATGCGGCCTGACCGCTTTATAAAAAGGACGATTAACGATGCCTAAAAGCGCCATTATTCCGGCTGGCAGCGGTGTTCCGCTGGCGCCTTTCGTTCCAGGTACACTCGCCGATGGCGTGGTGTACGTTTCGGGTACATTGCCTTTTGATAAAGACAATAACGTCGTGCATGTCGGTGATGCCGCCGCGCAAACCCGTCACGTGCTGGAGATCATCAAAAGCGTGATTGAAACCGCAGGCGGCAGCATGGATGACGTCACCATGAACTCGATTTTTATCACCGACTGGGCAAATTACGGCGCGGTGAATCAGGTGTACGCCGAATACTTTCCGGGCGAAAAACCGGCCCGGTTCTGTATTCAGTGCGGCCTGGTGAAACCCGATGCGCTGATCGAAATCGCGTCTATTGCGCATATTGGCCGGTGATCCGTCCGAGTGTCCCCGTCCTCCTGAAGAGGAAACAGCATGTATTACAAGGTACTGGGTAGGAAAAATGCCGATGCAGAAACCGTGGTGCTCTCATCAGGGCTGGGGGGTTCTGGCAGTTTCTGGCAGCCACAGCTGGCGATGCTCGCGGAGCATTTCCGGGTGGTGGTCTATGACCAGCACGGCACAGGGCACAGTCAGGGCACCGTGCCTGCCGGTTACCGGATGGAGGACATGGCCGACGAACTGGCGAGCATGCTCAATGCGCTGGATATCAGCCGCTGCCATCTGGTCGGTCATGCTTTAGGCGGCATTATTGGCCTGCATCTTGCACTGCGTTATCCGATGCTGTTGCAAAGTCTGGTGGTGATTAACGGCTGGACGACGCTTAACAGTCAAACGCGTCGCTGCTTTCAAGTCCGGCAGAATTTGCTGCTTAATAGCGGTGTCGATGCCTACGTCCAGGCGCAGCCGCTGTTCCTGTATCCGGGCGACTGGCTGTCTGACCATGAGGCGTTATTGCAGGAAGAGCACACGCACCAGGTCGCGCATTTTCAGGGAATGGAAAACCTGCTGCACCGCCTGCAGGCACTAATGGAGTCTGATCTGACGGCGTCGCTTAAAGAGGTGATCGCGCCGACGCTGGCTTTCAGTTGTAAAGACGATTTGCTGGTGCCGTGGTCGTGTTCGGTCGATCTCGCTTCACGTCTTCCTCATGGCGAGCACCGACACATGTTGTACGGCGGTCATGCAATGAGCGTGACCGACCCCGATACGTTTAACCCGATTTTACTGGATTGGTTACTACGGCACTCATCGCAAGCGTCCGTTACGCCGTCCGGTTACATTTCCACGGAGACATCATGACCGACGCATTAACCGCCAGCGCACTGGCTACCTTATTCACTGAAGCCCGCACCCATAACGGCTGGCTGGATAAACCGGTGACAGGCGAACAGCTGAAAACGATTTACGCACTGGCGCGCATGGGGCCGACGTCGGCGAACTGCAGCCCGGCTCGTATCGTGTTTATTCAGAGTCAGGAAGCCAAAGAAAAACTGGCACCGGCACTTTCCAGCGGCAATCTGAAGAAAACCCTGAGCGCCCCGGTGACAGCGATTATTGCCTGGGACCCGGAGTTCTATGCGTTATTGCCTGAGCTGTTTCCTTCTGGTGATGCCCGTTCATGGTTCACCTCCAGCCCACAGCTGGCCCAGGATACCGCGTTTCGCAACAGCAGTTTGCAGGCTGCGTATCTGATTATGGCCTGCCGCGCGATCGGCCTGGATACCGGACCGATGTCCGGTTTCGATAACGCCAAAGTCGATGAAACGTTTCTGGCGCAGGAAGGCTGGAAATCCAATTTTCTGATCAACATCGGTTACGGCGACAGCAGCAAACTGTATCCGCGCGCGCCGCGCCTTGATTTCGACCGCGCCTGCCGCGTGTTGTAAGCATCATTGATTAATTCTGAGGACCGGACCATGCAATCAACCCTGAACGCCACACTGCCCGCCATCGATGCGCCTGAAGTTGCAAAACAGGCGGCTGTAGAAAAACAGGAATACCGTGATGCGATGGCGTGCGTCGGTTCCGCTGTCAATATCATCACCACCGACGGCCCTGGCGGGCGGGCAGGGTTCACTGCCTCCGCCGTGTGCAGCGTAACCGATGCGCCGCCGACATTGCTGGTCTGCCTGAATCGCTCTGCGTCGGTGCATCAGGCATTTACGCAAAATCAGGTGTTATGTGTGAACACACTGGCCGATTGTCATGAGTCGCTGTCCGGTTTATTTGGGGGGAAAACGCCGATGGAGCAGCGCTTTGCCGCCGCCGAATGGACAGGTCTTGCCACCGGTTCACCGATCCTCACCAACGCGCTGGTGTCGTTTGACTGCACCATTACGCAGATCACCCGCGTCGGCACCCACGATATTTTGTTTTGTGAAGTCGTTGCACTCCAACGCAACGATGACTGCCACGGACTGGCGTATTTCGATCGACGCTATCATCCGCTGATGCGTCAGACAGCCTGTTAACTCAGTCCTCCCTCAACACAGTAAGGGTCGTGCATGGCAAATACCTGGTTTCCGCAATGGCGTAAAAGAGAAGGCAATCTGGATGGTGCGGTGATCGCGCCGGATGAACGGCTGCCGTTGGGCGCAACGGTGATCATGGGGCTGCAACATACGGTGGCGATGTTTGGTGCCACCGTATTAATGCCATTGCTGATGGGGTTTGACGCCAATATGGCGATCCTGATGTCGGGCATCGGCACGCTACTGTTTTTTCTGGTGGTTGGCGGGCGCGTACCCAGTTATCTCGGTTCCAGTGCGGCGTTTGTCGGGCTGGTGATTGCGGTAACCGGCTACAGCGGTCACGGCGCGAATCCAAATATCGGCGTAGCGCTGGGCGGCATTATTGCCTGTGGCCTGATTTATACGCTGATCGGTTTTGTAGTCATGGCGGTCGGCACGCGCTGGATTGAACGCCTGATGCCGCCAGTGGTCACCGGGGCGGTGGTGATGGCGATTGGTCTGAACCTCGCGCCCATTGCGATTAACAGCGTATCGGCTTCATCGTTTGACAGTTGGATGGCGGTGATGACCGTGCTGTGTATCGGCTCGGTGGCGGTATTTACCCGTGGTCTGGTGCAGCGGCTGTTGCTGTTGCTGGGTCTGGTGGCGGCGTACCTGATTTATATGGCGATTACCAACGGCCTTGGGCTGGGTACACCGGTGAATTTCAGCGCAGTAGCCCAGGCACCCTGGTTTGGCGTACCCACCATTACCACACCGGTATTCAGCACTCACGCGATGCTGATGATTGCCCCGGTGGCGGTAATCCTTGTAGCGGAAAACCTTGGCCATATAAAAGCCGTGGCAGGGATGACGGGTAAAAACCTTGATCCTTATATGGGCCGCGCGTTTATCGGTGACGGCCTGGCGACCTTACTTTCGGCTTCAGCGGGCGGCACCGGCGTGACAACTTACGCTGAAAACATCGGCGTAATGGCCGTTACCAAAATTTACTCCACGCTGATTTTTGTCACCGCAGCGATCATCGCCATTGTATTGGGTTTCTCGCCCAAATTTGGCGCGCTGATCCACACCATTCCCGGCCCGGTGCTCGGCGGCGCGTCGATTGTGGTGTTCGGATTAATCGCCGTGGCGGGCGCCCGCATCTGGGTACAAAACCACGTCGATCTGGGGCTGAACGGTAATCTTATTATGGTGGCGGTCACGCTGGTACTTGGCGCGGGTAACTTTACCCTGACGCTCGGCGGCTTCAGCATGGGCGGTATCGGCACAGCGACTTTCGGCGCGATTTTGCTTAATGCATTTTTGAGCCGGAGCAAAATGGCAAGTGCACAGCCGGAGATAAAGACTGAGGCGGTGGTGAAGGAGTAAGCCTCTAATGGAGAGTTAAGAAGGGCGGGCAGGGAGTGTTTCTGAATGAAGAGCCGGGTGTTTTCGTCACGTCTAAAGCGTGGTGGGAAATGCCCTGCCTCATCTAACAGTGCACCTGCATCACGAGCAGGGATGCTCGCCATCTGGCAAATCATTACCGCCTGTTTCTGGTCATCCGGCAGTCTGACAAGCTGAATACGTGTTTCAGGTTGAGTGCGACCAGCTGCACCTTGAAATCCGTCCATAAATCAAAAAAACGAGCCTTGCCAGTGTGTGTCCGAAGTGTATACTTTTAACTCACACTCTGGAGGTGCGCATGAAATACAGAACTAACGTAACCATCGATAAAGAAGCCTATGAGGTTTTTTCATCTGCTGGCTTAAATCTCTCTGGAATGGTTAACGAACTTGTCATCAATGAGGCCCGCAGAATCCGAGCGGAACGCTGGAAAGAAGAAAACCGTGAAAGCATGAAAGCTTTCTCTGACTTTGTGGGAGAAGAGGGCTCGCTTTCTGATATGTACAGGAACTGGTAACGATGCAATTTGACGTTTACCCGCACATAAACGGAATAAAATACCCCTATCTTGTTGAAGTACAGAGCTATCTAATAGAAACACCAGGCCGTTTAATGGTTGTACCACTTGCACGTCCGAGCGAGTTCAAGGGGACAGGTGAACTCTATCCTCAAGTGCTTGTTAATGGCATCAAATACCGGGTTGTGACAACCGACGTGTCATCAGTCCCGATGAAAGCGTTAGGGGATAAAGTCGGTGATGTCAGACAGTATGAAGAGATAATCAAAAACGCGATTTTCAGGCTCTTTTGGGGGTTCTGACACGGTTTCTCATCGCGTCGATGGACGGCGAAAAAAACCTGCCATTGTTCTAAGTACCTGAAAATGTCATGTCGACGCGTCCACACAGCGCATTACGTCTCATTGAATTTAGAATTCGCTGGAGGTTTTTATCTGCCGCAAACAATTGCTCGCGGCAGAGAGTCGGAAACCCAGCAACGCTATTCGGTAATAAACCTGAAAGCAGAGATTACGTAATCAGGCTGCGATCGTTCCAGAGTCGAAATCCACCTTCGAACGCCAGAGTGTTGTCGCCTTTGCGGCACTTTGGCGGAAGTGAAGCGAGTTTATCCACATTGCCGCCACCCAGCACCACGTAGTCAGGCTCCAGGGCTTTGGTCAGCATCTCCACGACATCGAAAACCCGCTCCTGCCATTTTTTGTTTCCCTTATCTTTTCGATAGGCTTCGCTCACATAGTGTTCGTAGCTGTTGCCCTTGCGGTAGGGTAGATGACCAATCTCCATGGGTTGAGCGACATTCTCGACGATCATGGCAGCACCCAGTCCGGTGCCGAGACCGAGGAACAGCATTCGTCCTCCCTGATAGGAGCCGAGCGCCTGCATCAGGGCGTCATTGACGACACGGACAGGGCAGCCAAATGCGTCCGCATAGTTAAACCCCACCCAGCCCTCACCCAGGTTGGCGGGCTCACTGAGCGGTTTGTCGTGCGCCACTGGACCGGGAAAACCCATCGCGATCACATCGTAAGTCATGCCTTCAGCCATGGCCTTGACCGCCGCAACCATGTCAGCTGCAGACATGGTCTTTCCGCTTTCTGCCTTCTTTTCCTCACCGCCAGCGCTGGAGAGGATCTTCACATGACTTCCGCCGATGTCGATGGACAGAACGATAGGCTCTTTCTTTTTTAAAGTATGCTTTGTCATTTATATTTATCCATCAGCTCAAACGGGGTCAAACCAGCCGCCGGGGGGCGCAAAGTCCGCCATCGCGGCGGGTCCCCAGGTCCCTGGCTTGTAGGCAGCGGGAACGGTTTTCTCATCCAGTATCGGCTCGACGATCTTCCAGGCCAGTTCCGCTGCATCTTGCCTGGTGAAAAGCTGCCTGTCTCCAGCCATGGCATCTTCGATCAGCCGCTCATAAGGCAGCATATCGCCAATACCATCGTCAAGCGCCGTTAGCTCGATGGCTTCACCTCGCATCTTTTCGCCGGCAGCCTTGCGTCGCGCGCCAATGCCGATCGTAATATCCGGGCCGAGACGAAAGCGGATATAGTTGGCAGGTTCGTCGGTAATGTCATCGAAAAGGGTAACCGGCGGTCGCCTGAAGCGCACGACCACTTCCGTCGCATGTGCAGGCAAATTTTTGCCGGCACGGATATAAAAGGGAACGCCACTCCAGCGCCATGTTGCAATGTGGAAGCGAACTGCAGCGAAGGTCTCCGTCGGAGATAAAGAGGCGACGCCCGGTTCATCGGTATAGCCTTCAAACTGACCACGAACCACGTCAGCGTCTGACAGGGGCGGCATGGCCTTTAGCACCTGTACCTTCTCATCAACCAGATCGTCGGACGCGCCGGACGCGGGAGGTTCCATGGCAAGCAACAGCAGCACATTGACCAGATGGTTCTGAATCACGTCGCGAATGCAGCCAACTTCGTCATAGAATTTGCCGCGTCCCTTAATGCCGAAGTCCTCGGCCATGGTGATCTGAACGCTTTCGACATGATCGCGATTCCATATTGGTTCAAGGAAGCTGTTGGCAAAGCGAAAGTAGAGGAGATTCTGGATGGCTTCCTTACCCAGAAAGTGGTCGATGCGGAAAATCGCGTCCTCATCGAAAACCTTATGAAGCACGTTGTTCAGTTGTTTTGCCGACGCGAGATCGCGTCCGAACGGCTTTTCCACCATCAGGCGGGCACCTTTCGCGATACCTGCCTCTTCCAGACTGTTGGCGACAGTTTCGAAAAGGGAGGGCGGAATGGCAAGATAATAGAGCGGGTTATGATGGCCTGCCAGCGCATCCCGCAGCCCGTCGAATGTTGACTGAGTACGATAATCGCCGGAAACGTAGGACAGTCTGTCCGCCAGCTCGGCAAAGACCGTCTGATCAATGACATCGACATGCTTTTCAACCGCATCTCTTGCCCGCGCGATCAACTGATCACGCGTCCAGTCCTCAAATGCCACACCGATGATCGGCGTCTTGAGCGCGCCATGCTTCACCATTGCGTAGAGCGAAGGAAAGATCATCTTGTGGGCAAGGTCGCCGGTGACACCAAACACCACCAGCACATCTGATCGCTGCTGCGCCATTGCTGTGCTCCTCTACGTTACCTGGTTTTTTCCAAATGGCCGCCGAAGGCATGCCGCATGGCTGAGAGAACTTTTTCGGCAAACTGTGCTTCGCCACGAGAAGAGAAGCGCCCGAAGAGGGCCGATGCAAGAACCGGAGCAGGGACGCCCGTTTCCACCGCCGCCTGCAATGTCCAGCGGCCCTCGCCGGAATCGGACACACGGCCATCATAATTGTCGAGATGCGGGTTCTGTTTCAATGCCTCGGCTGTGAGATCCAGCAGCCAGGAGCCAATGACCGAGCCATGTCTCCATACCTCTGTAACAGCGGGAAGATCGACATCGAAACGATAATATTGCGGGTGGGAAAGGGGTGCAGTTTCCGCATCAGCCTCTCGCTCGACGGTCCCGGCATTAGCGGCTTTCAATATGTTCAGGCCTTCGGCATAGGCAGCCATCACACCATATTCAATGCCATTGTGTACCATCTTGACGAAGTGTCCGGCGCCTGCCGGTCCGCAATGAAGATAGCCTCTTGGAGCCGTGCCCACGGCCGGGTCTTCCGCGATGCTCTGACCCGCACCGGGCGCAAGTGATGCAAAAATCGGGTCCAGGCGTTTTACAGCCGCCTGCGGGCCCCCAATCATAAGGGAATAGCCACGCTCCAGGCCCCAAACGCCACCCGATGTGCCGACGTCGATATAGTCGATGCCAAGAGATGAAAACTCCTCGGACAGGTCGATAGCCTCACGGTAAAAGGAGTTGCCGCCATCAATGATGGCGTCGCCCTTGGTAAGCGTTGATGCGAAGTCCCGCGCAATCTTCGGTGTGATCGCGGCAGGAAGCATGAGCCAGACCGCGCGCGGCGTCTCCAGCTTAGCAATAAGATCCGCTGGCGATGACGCGCCGGTTGCTCCCTCTTTGATGAGTGCTTCAACGTTATCGGCGTTCACGTCGAAAACGACGCAATCGTGGCCCTGTTTAAGAAGGCGGCGTACCATGTTGGCGCCCATGCGCCCGAGACCTACCATTCCAATCTGCATATCATTTTCCATTATCGATGCGTGTTTGATCTTCCTGTTCATTCACGACGTGAACGGTAAAGTCGGTGTGTTCCCAGTGTCCGACGTCAGGCCAGTAGAAGGTGAAGACAACGCAGGTTCCTGCGTCTTCATGTTGCAAAGGCAGGTCGACATAATAGGTTTTCAGCCCGGAACTGACTGCAGGCGTGTCAGAGACGGTAGCCCAGCCATCCGTGCTCCAGTGCACCAGGGCGTTCGCTTCCGTTTCCAGCCTCAATTGCTTCCCGACAGGAAGCGAGGTCAGGCGGTTGTTAAAGCGCCATATGCGCAAATGCGATGCGGTCTTATTTCTGATATAGCGCTCGACGCCTTGTGGTGGCATATCGAAGACCGCGCCATCGTGGAGCGATCGCAGGAGTTTGATATGTTCGGAATGCGCCCAGACAAGCGGCATGGCGCTCCCGGAAGGCCGCCCGAAGAACAGTTCCTTTTCGGGAATATCGGGGCCGTCCCATATCTGTTCTGGTAACAGCCCGCCCGGGCCTGCCGATTTTTCCAGCGTGGATAATAGCGCCTCAGCCACATCATGCCTGCCCGCTGCCAGCTCGTAATGCGCACGTTCGCCGGCCAGCAAAGGCCAGGGACGTCCCTGGCCGATACCATCGAACGGCGCGCCGTCTTCATGCTCGCCATAGCCGTCGCCGGTATACCGATACCATAGTGGACCCTGGGGTAGATCGACACGAAGACTGTGGTCGATTGCCTTTATCGTATCAACGATGTGCGGATCGTCAGCGGCGCGCAGCCCAAAACGCACTAACGCCAAAGCATCCGGGCTCAGTACATCGGTTGTCGACAGAAGCGCCCGATCCGGCGTCTGGTTGCGGATCTCGGTATTGCCGGATGCACTGGCCTCATCTGTTACGCCCGACGGAGCAATGCGGACATAGTGACCGGAAATACCGATCGAGCCGCAGAAATTTGGCTCTCCCGCAAAGGTCCATTTTTCAATCTGTTCATTCCAGCAGTCCGCAGTTTCTCGCAGGTGATTTGCCGCCGCCTCGTCTCCATCGACAGAAATCAGGTCTGCGGCAGCAAGAAGGGCGCTAACCTCTACCGCCAGGGTAAAGGGGCTGTAGCCCGAGTCTTCCTCCCAGCGGTCCTCGCTGGTCGTCGGGCCGTTGGTCAGAATGTAGCTGGCCGCGCTGCGCAGCATTGGCATAAAATGTTTCTGCGCTTTCTTGTCGAGATGACCGAGTCGACGCAACATATCGGTTAGCAGAATGGGGAAGGCGCACTCATCCATCTGGATACCGGACCAGTAGGGTTTTCCATCGAGCCACAGGTTCTGTGGCCAGCGCCCGGAGGGCTCTTGAACGTGCCGGAGATATTCGAGAATAGCGAGTGCTGCGTCGACGTCGCCAGCGGCCAGGAAACCCCCTGCCGTTTCAACCAGGTCGCGCGGCCAGACCAGATGATAGCCGCCAAGATCGTCATCGCCCTTCGAAAATCCCCAGGGTATTGTCAGGCTCGCGACAACGGCGCCGGGGGAATCGGCGTCTCTGTGCGAGGCCAGAACTGCTGTTGAAACCCGGTATGTATTTACGCCGTTCCGCTCTTCCTGGTCGAGTGGCATGAGCTTGTCCTGCCACGCTTGCCAGTTGCCGATATAGTGATTCCGCGCGGTGTCAAAGCCCGCTTTCAGACTGGCGGTTGCCGCCGCTGCGGCCTCGAATTCCGTCGGGCCGAAACCAACAGCCAGCGTGGCTTCACGGCAGTTGCTTGTGAACACCAGTTCCCCAGCAAGCGCGACATTGCCGTCATCCGCGCGCTGGTATTGGTTGGCGATGCGTCCGTGTTTTTTCAGCTGTTGCCAGCCGTCTGAAGTACCGACAAAACCCGCACTCACTGCTGTCCAGGGTAGGTCGCAGACGAGTGCCAGGTAGCAAGAGCGACCCGTGGCAAAAAGCACGGGCTTGTCTTCAAATTCGCCGATCCATGCAGCGTTCATTTGTCCCGCATTCACCAGATGGGGTGCAAGCAGTGCGGTGACCTTGTAATCCTCGATATCACCCTTCAGAGCGATGAAACGGACGCGTTGCAGCACGCAGGCACGAGCCGGATCTGTAATGATGTCCTTTTCAAGCCTGTAACGTCCGTCACGGGACGTGTTGCTGATTGAAAAGGCCGGAATGCCTGGCGAGCAGGTATTGATTTCGGTCGAGCAATCGCGCTTTTCTTCGGAAAAATACCCTTCCGGCCCCGTGATGACGAAAACGAAATCACGGGTGCAGGCGCTGTCGACGCGCGGATAATAGATTTCGTTGAGAACACCATGGCTTAAGGAGAACCAGACAGGGGAGTCTGTTGAAAGGGCCGTGCCGATTCCGCTCTTGGCACTTGATGTCCAGCGGGGTGCGATACCCGGCGCTCCCGGGGCGGAATCAACTTTAGCGCTTATTTGCTGGTCGCCCTGTCTCATGCACTTTTGCAACGGCAGGGCGTCGCTGTCAGAATCTGCCATTTTTAGGCTACCTTGGCTGTATGCGTAGAAAAATCTCAACCACGAGATTGCGGATAAAATCCTGTCTTCTCGCGGGCAAGACTGAAATATTTCTATACCAAAGCAAATTGCTTCAACGTAATTTTTTGCGATTTTAATATCAGAGACAATATTGTTATAGCTGGTGTAGCTTTTTGGGTCAACTACCTGAAAAGTTTCAATACAATTGAAAGTGTAAAAACAAAAAAACATCTTAGTCATTAAGGATAAATAATCAATTAAGTATTAACTAAGCCTTTCGCACTCAAGCCAGCAGCAGGGAGAAATCAATTTTTATTTTATCTCATTGACTAATGGATGGTTACTGCAGAGGACACACTGACATTGTTCTGACATGACGGAACCTGTACGCCAGGAGGCTTAAATGTGGTTTTTTGCACAAAAATACCCTCAGTCTCCCGGGTATGTATTTCGCTTGAAGTTTATGATGAGCAGATGTTCGGTTCCACACCAGATGTAAATTTCGGTAGCGTATTTTTACACTCTGAATTCAGACGGGTTCTGTTTTTCATCAGCATTAGCTGAACCAACGATGCCCGCGACATAATTTTGCGCCTGAGCCACCATCCTTTCAGCAATGGCAGGCACCCGATGCGAAATGACGCCTGTTCATTTCAATATTATTTAATCGGGATTGTCTGAAGCCATTATCTGAGGCGCACTGAATTCAGAACAGGAGAAACATTGTCGATTAATTATAAGGGCAGGGTGAGTAATACACGGATGAATAGCTTCTTGATCATTTTATATATCCTGATGCGACTATTATTGAGTCAGATAATTTTTGAGTCATCTTCGATGAGGCGCTTAAATTATTTAAGGGTTTTATCTTTCTCTTAAGGCATTCCCTTCAAAACATAAAAATAGAGGTCGTTAAATACCATTACAAAGAAAATCTATTGCCGCTTTAATCACTGTCTGATAAGGCGATGCGTCACAGAACAGTGGGCCTGACGCATGAGCCGGGATACTCGCCATCTCGTGGGTCATCACCGCATATTCAGGCTCATCTGACAGTCTCACAAGCGGGATAAGTCTTTCCGGTCGGGTGCGACCTGGATACTTTCAACGGGCAGAAGAGGGATAACAATCCTGTGATTTCACTGGCCAATGAAGTCGCGGATTTTATCACGCAGCAAGGAACAGAGAGTACGTTTTCCCATATTGCGGTAGACAGTGAACTAAATTATTAAAACGCCTGTAATCATCACTGAAGCAACTATTTTCATCGTGAAAACAGTTTAATGCATCAAGCGCTTCAGTGTTTTCTTCCTGGTACTTGCGTGCTTTATATTGACGCAGTTCGGCGTCAAGCGCGGCACTAAGATTGATTCCGGCCTCACGTGCACGGCCAAGTAAGTTACGTACGTTCTACTGTCATCGTGACAATTTGTGGGACTCGCTGTTTTCCAGACATAATTAGCTCGCGTCTGACTCCGTCCAGACTACACGGCTTATTTAAGCGTAATATTAACGCGGCTGACAACGCTATGTGAATTCTGCGAAATCCGCAGGGGATTTATGGGCCAGTTTTCGCGTAGCGCGATCGGTGCAGAACAGGCTTTAGGACGAAAAGGTACGCAGGTGAGGAGCCAGTGATGCCGGGGAGCCATCTGAGTGCGTAACTGGACACCTTATTTAACATAAGATAGATTATGCGCACCTATATGATAATGGCTAAATTCAGATGTTTGCCTCTGGTTATATTGAGATGTCCGCATTATCGTCCTTTTTCCAGGCTTTCACAGCTGAGAACGCAACTGATGACGGCTTAGAATTCGGGGTGCATTACAATGAATGACGTTCCCCGCCTTAAAGTGGTTCATGACTTTGCCACCTTTTCTCATGGAACTCTGCTTAAGCACCTGCGCCCGCTGACGGATATCGGTCAGCAGGCGCAGGATATTTAGACCTTTGCGACAATTCGTCGCCAGGGATAGTCAGATGTACATTAGATCCCCGCCAGATTAAGCATTATCCTCAATAATCACCGCTACGCACTGTCCTGCGCGTACTGCGCTGCCCGGTTGCACATTAACCTGCTGGATCACGCCGTCGCAGGGTGCCAGAAGCGGAATCTCCATCTTCATCGATTCCAGCACAACCAGAACATCGCCCGCGCGCACCCGGCTACCCACAGTGGTTTGCACTTGCCATAAATTGCCGGAAACAGGGCTTTCCACCCCCTGTTCACCCGGCTGTAGCGGCGCATCGCCGACTTCATCAGCCACAATCTCCTGACTGTCAAAATGGGCCTGGCCGCTGGCGATCCAACGGTCGCGTTCAGCATTAAACGCCTGCCGCTGATGGTCGCGAAACGCAGTGATGCTCTGTGCTTCGCGTGCGAGGAACTGCTGATATTCTGCTAACCGTAGCGTGCTGTGTTCAATACGCAGCGGATAGCGGCCAAGTGGAAAATCACGACGAATATGCAGAAGTTCCTCTGCCGATACGGGATAAAAGCGTAGCTGATCGAAAAAACGCAACAGCCAGGGTTGACCGGCAAAATCAGCGACGTTGTGATATCGATTCCACATCTGAAGCGTGCGGCCCACAAACTGGTAGCCGCCAGGCCCTTCCATGCCGTAAACGCACAGATAGGCACCGCCAATGCCAACCGAGTTCTCGGCCGTCCAGGTGCGCGCCGGATTGTATTTGGTAGTGACCAGACGATGGCGCGGATCAAGCGGCGTCGCGACTGGCGCACCGAGATACACATCACCCAGCCCCATCACCAGGTAGCTGGCTTCAAACACCGTATTCCATACTGCTTCTTCATCAGGCAGATCGTTAATCCGGCGGATAAACTCAAGGTTACTCGGGCACCACGGCGCGTCATGGCGTACGGTGGTCATATATTTCTCTATGGCTTTCCGGCAGGCCGGATCATCCCAGGAAAGCGGCAAATGCACCACGCGTGTGGGTACCTGCAGGTCGTCGCTAACGCATACTGCCGCCCATTCATCGCGCACCCAGGTCAGCAGCGAGGCCAGCGTCAGGGTTTCAGGCTGAAAATGGATTTGCAGTGAACGAATCCCTGGCGTGATATCAATTACGCCCTTTCGGGATGGCGCTTCCAGTGCCTGCATCAAGGCGTGAATACGAAAACGCAGCACCAGATCCAGCTCCGGCTCGCCTGCCTCAAGGAGCAAATGGGTGTCGCCGGAAAGGCGCGCCACCAGGCGTTTATCTGCCTCGCCGCAGGTCATGATGATCGGTGACGTCAAGGGAGCCGGTTGCCAGGCGATTTTCTGCACCTTGAGCGTGGCTAACTCGTTGCGTCGTCCTTCAGCCAGTCGGCGGGCGGTAGCTAAATCCACGGCCACAAAACGCACTTTATCGCCGGCTTTAAGTTGCCCTAACTGCCAGAGGTCAGCTTCTATCACTGTCACCGGGCAGACAAAACCGCCCAGGCTGGGGCCATCCGGCCCCAGAATCACCGGCATATCGCCTGTAAAATCTACGGCACCGACGGCGTAAGGATTATCGTGAATATTCGACGGATGCAGCCCCGCTTCTCCCCCGCTGTCGCGCGCCCAGATCGGCTTTGGCCCGATCAGGCGCACACCGGTACGGCTGGAGTTAAAATGCACTTCCCAGTCTGTCGCAAAGAAAGTCGCAATATATTCTGGCTCGAAGAACTCCGGCGCGCCATGCGGGCCATAAATCACCCGCAGCGTACGCACCTGCGGGAGTGCCGTACGCAGCGCGATGGGCAGCGTTGCACTGGTCTGGCTGGCAGCTCGCGGAGCCAGATGCAACACATCGCCGCCGCGCAGCGCCCGTCCGGCGTGACCGCCAAACTGACCAAGCGTAAACGTGCTTTTACTGCCCAAATAATCCGGCACCTGAATGCCGCCGCTCAGACAGAGATAGCTTCTGACGCCCGCGTGGCTAATCGCGCCCAGCTTCAGCGTTGCGCCAGCCGGAATGCTAAAAACACAGTCCATCGGCACAGCAACATCCTCTAGCGTGGCAGCCAGGGGCGCACCACATATCACCGCCTGAACGTCGGTATTAAATTTCAAAGTTGGCCCCATAAGGGTGATTTCCAGCGCGGCTTCCCCTTCGGCATTGCCCAAAAGCCGATTGCCGAAACGCAGGGCGCGGTCATCCATCGGCCCCGACGGCGGCACGCCCACCGCCCAGTATCCCAGCCGCCCAGGGTAGTCCTGAACGCTGGTTTGGGTTCCGGCACTCAGCACCTCAACCGTGGCGGCTCGATAACACAGTTGCTCAAGACAGCGGGTCCAGGGTTCGCCTGTGGCAAAGGGAGCGAACGCCAAAATTTGCATCAGGTACAAGCGATTAGTTTCTACGCCGTATAACCGGGTCTCCGCCAGCGCCTGCGTCAGCGTGGCGATAGCCTCATTGCGGATGGGACGCCAGGCGATGGTTTTTGCCAGCATAGGATCAAAAAACGGGGGGACTTCGCATCCCGCTTCGACCCAGCGGTCAATACGTAGCGTTTCACCATCGGCAGGCGGGAAGACGACTTCGGTTAACAGGCCGGGCGAAGGCTGGAACTGTCGGCCAGGATCTTCCGCATAAATTCTTGCCTGAATAGCATGCCCCTGTGGTTTTAGCCCGGCAAATAAGTCATCCAGTGGGGGCAAATCGCCCGCCGCCAGTTCAATCATCCATCGCACCAGATCAACGCCCCAGACCTGCTCCGTTACACCATGCTCCACCTGAAGGCGCGTATTTACTTCAAGAAAATAAAACTGCTGCGCCACGCTGTCATAGACAAACTCAACCGTTCCAGCGCTGCGATAGTTTACGGCTTTGCCCAGTGAAATGGCCGCCGCGCAGAGCGCCTGCGCCATGCCTTCAGGGAGATTGGGTGCCGGCGTCTCTTCAATCACTTTCTGATTACGCCGCTGTACCGAACAGTCACGTACGCCTAAGGCGATAACCTCCCCCTGCCCATCGCCGAAAATCTGAACCTCAAGATGACGGGCGCGCTCGATGTATTTTTCAAGAAACACGCCGGCATCGCTGAAGTTGTTTTGCCCCAGCCGCTGGACCGTTTCAAACGCCTCCGCCAGTTCCTGCACATCCCGGCAGACGCGCATACCAATTCCGCCGCCTCCGGCGGTACTTTTGAGCATCACTGGATAGCCTACCGCCTCTGCTGCGCGGCTGGCGTCGTCGATATCAGCCAGCAGTTCACTCCCTTCCAGCAGCGGTACACCTTCTGCTTTGGCCAGGGCTCGGGCGGTGTGTTTCAGGCCAAAGGTACGCAGCTGCTGTGGCGTTGGCCCGACAAAAATCAGCCCTGCTTTTTCACAGGCTTCGGCGAATGCGGCGTTTTCTGAGAGAAAACCGTAGCCAGGGTGAATCGCGTTGGCCCCGCTTTGCTGCGCCGCGGCGATGATTTTTTCAGCCACCAGATAGGTTTGCATCGCCGGGCCGTCACCGAGGCTTAAAGCTTCATCCGCATCGCGGATATGCAGACTGCTCAGGTCTGCTTCAGAGTACACGGCGACGCCCTTCACCTGCATGGCGCGCAGGGTACGCAAGATGCGGCAGGCGATCGCGCCGCGATTGGCAATCAGTAAGCTATCAAACATAAGCGGAACTCTCAGGGAAGCGGGCCGTCCCGCAACATTCGATGTCCCCCTGGGGCCGTCCCCGGGGCCAACCGGCACGTAAGATGGGTGCGTCGGTGTACGTGTTCAGGTGGTCGGTGCTAACAGCGAAAAGCCGGAAGGCCAGACATCGCTGTTACTGCCGTTGACTCAGTTCCATACCAGCACCTCTGCAGGCGTAGGGTTCCAGCCATTGCAGGGGTTGTTCAACTGCGGACAGTTGGAGATCAGCACCACGGTGTTACACTCGGCAAACAACTCAACGTATTTTCCTGCGGCCGATATACCGTCCTCAAAGGTCAGGCTGCCTTCCGGCGTCACGGGGACATTCATAAAAAAGTTGATATTGGCACCGATATCGCGCTTATGCAGGCGGCCATCGTGTAGGCAGGCGCAGAGAAAATTATCCCGGCAACTGTGCATATAGCGTTTGTCGTGGGCATAGCGCACGGTATTACTCTCCTGCGCGCAGGCACCACCAAGGGTATCGTGGCGTCCACAGGTATCGGCAACGATGGTCAGCAGCGGATTGCCGAGATTTGAATAGAGGACGCTGCCCGCCGTCAGGTAAGCGTTACCTTGACGACGTAGCGTGCGCTGCGGATCGTAGCGTTCGCGTGGGTTATCAGCATTGTAAAACAGCGTATCAATCGCCTGATTGCCTTCGAGGTCGAGCAGGCGCAGCGTTTGCCCTTTCTTTACCTCAAATAGCCAGGGCTCTCCCGCCGGGATCACATGGCGATAAACGGCATCTTCAGGACGACGGTTACTGTTGATAAGAGTCATCACAGCCTCCTTACAGGGAAAAGAGTTGGGTATTGAGGAACGCGCGCTGATTTTCATCGCGTGTGAATAGCGCTTCCGTCACTGCCTGCACATCGTCAGCCTGATACCAGCTCAGTTGGATCGGGCGCGGATCGTATTCAGCGGCAGGGTCCTGAGGATGTGGCAGCGCAGTCAGTACTATCAGCGCATCCATAGGTGAAAACAGCTCGACGTAATCCCCCGCGCGACTATTGTCCCGGTGAAACGTGAAACGGCCGTCTTTATCAACGCTCACTTTGCTGAAGAAGTTGACAACCATCAGCAAATCTTCAAGGCCCAGATCCCATTTGCCCATCTCCACCAGGAGATTATCGACACCGTTGTGGTAGAAGCCGTTACGCAGTTCCTGGTAGCGGCCCGTACCGTACTTATTGCGCGTTTCCTCCGCATTGAGTACCCCGCCGAACGGGTCGTGCCAGCCGCAACTATCCGCGACAATACCGGCCAACACACGGCCCATATCGGAATAGAAGCAATGCCCGGCTGTCAGGCGAGCGGTATGTTGGCCCTTAAGCGTATCCGGCAGATTCAGGCGTTCACTTTTTTCGTGCGGATTAAGCATCATCATGCTGACGTTAGCCCCGCCGTCGATATCGGTCAGGCGCAGAATTTGCCCCTTGCGCAAAATGAACGAGGTATGCGCCCCGCCGGGAAGCCGCTCTTCGCGCAGGCTGGGTGAGGAGTGAAAAAGTGCGGTCATCAAACTATCTCCTTAATGCATAAAGATTATTGTTGCTACCGGTTACCAGTTGCGCCATGCGCGCCTCATTGAGCGGGATGTCGTAAGTCACGCGCGCGCCCCATGCGTTGGGTGCCTGGGGGTCAAGGCGCACTTTGTCGAAAACCAGCAGCCGGGTGCCCAGGTTGAAGCCTTCCGCAAGATCGTGGGTGACCATAAACACCGTCATTCGGGTTTCGCTCCACAGCTGGAGCAGCAGCGCATGCATATCTTTGCGAATGCCGGGGTCCAGCGCGCCGAAAGGCTCATCAAGCAGCAGCACCCGCGGCTGCATGACGAAAGCCTGGGCAATCGCCAACCGCTGCTGCATCCCGCCGGAAAGCTGCGCCGGGTATTTATCGAGCGCGTGCCCTAGCCCTACTTTCTCCAGCATCAGTTGCGCCCGCTGACGGGCATCGCGTTTTCTTGCGCCAAACAAACGACCAAACAGCGGTGAAGCCGCCAGTTCGAGACCAATGGCGACGTTATCCAGTACGTTAAGATGTGGAAATACTGAATAGCGCTGGAATACCACGCCACGGCTGCGATCGGGTTCCGCCGCCAGCGTCTTGCCATCGAGCATGATTTCTCCCCTGGTTGGCTTTTCCTGGCCAAGCAACAGACGTAAAAACGTCGATTTACCGCAGCCGGACGCGCCAACCATTGAGCAGAACTCGCCCTCTTTCACCTGCAAATTGATGCGCTCCAGCACCACGTGGTCACCGTATTCCTGCCAGATATTTTTGATATCGATAAAACTCATCCCTGGCCTCCTTCCGCCCACTTGAAGCAGGTTTTATGCAATTGCCTTAAGGCCAAATCCATCAGCCACGCGATGAGCGTTATCCAGATGACATAAGGAATAATCACGTCCATCGCCATGTAGCGGCGAACCAGGAAAATGCGGTAACCCAGACCGGCAGTAGCGGAAATCGCCTCACCGGAGATCAAAAACAGCCAGGCCGATCCCAGCAGCAGTCGCAACGAGGTAATAAGGCGCGATAAAAGCTGGGGTAGCACTACCCGCAGGACGACCGTCCAGCTATTAGCACCAAGGGTTTGCGCTTTGATAAACAGCTCTGCGGGGATTTCCCGCGCGCGCTGTTCAAGGTCACGCGCCAGCATTGGTGTAATGCCGATAACGATGAGCATGACTTTCGATAGCTCATCTAACCCGAAAACGATAAACAGCACCGGCAGGATAGCCAGCGGTGGGATCATCGAAATCACGGTCATGAGCGGCGAGAGCGCCGCGCGATACAACGGGAAGACGCCAGCGGCGATACCAATACACAAGCCAATCAGCGAAGAGAGCGTCAGGCCAATCAGCAAACGGCTGAGGCTAATCAGCGTGTCAGCCCACAGCAGATAATCACCACTGCGCTTATCGGGGGTCAATGCCATCCGGTCAACGGCTGCGATCATTTGTGACAGACCAGGCAGCAGCTTGTCCTGCGGATTAGCCTCCAGCCGCACCGCCGAACCGATAAACCAGGTGGCGATCAATAACACAAACGGCAATAGCATTAGCGTCAGGCGCATCCCCTGTCGGGGATGGCGATTGATGTGGCGCATGACATGAACTCCCGAGATCAGTTATTACAGCTTGCCCGCAGCAGCCATCTTCAGATAGCTGTCGTCGAAACGCAGTTTGATGTTTGCTGTATCGCCGACGGTGGTGTTGCCGGGAAACATCATGCCGATAAAGTCAGCACTTTGTGCGCCCTCTCCCAGCAATCCTTTATCGAAGGAGAATGTTGCAACCCGCTGCATGGTTTTCGCCAGATCCGGCGAGGAGATAAAGGTCAGCGTGTCGGCAGGCGTCCAGAACAGATGGGTCGTTTTCAGCTGTGCTTTGTAACCGGCGAGGTCAATGCCGGAATCGGCAGCCATAGCACTCAGCGCCTGCGTATCGCCAGCCTGCATTTTGCTCATCATTTCAAACCAGGCACCGGTCAGCGCTTTGCCCAAGGCGGGATTATCTTTTAAGGTTTGGGTATTCACGACCATCATATCAATCAGTTCGCCGGGCACTTCCGAAGAGCTGAACACTTCTGTGGTTTGTGGGGTCTTTTTGATAACCGAAAGCTGTGGATTCCAGGCCACTGCCGCCCGTACGTTGCTGGTGCCGAAAGCCGAGACAATATCCGCATCTGAGGTATTGACGACTTTAACGTCTTTTTCCTGCAGTCCGGCTTTTTCCAGACCACGGACCAGCAAATAGTGCGACACCGAAAGCTCTGGCAGATAAACCGACATCCCTTTCAGATCGCTGAGTTTTTTATTCACCCCTTTTAGCACGACACCGTCATTACCCTCGGAATAGCTGCCGGTAATCAGTGCTGTCGTATCGACGCCGCCTGCTGCTGGGATGGTCAATGCATCCATATTGGTCATGGTGCAGCCGTCAAACTGACCCGCCGTGTACTGATTGATGGATTCGATATAGTCATTGAGTTGCACGATATTGATTTTGATGCCGTATTTACTGGCCCATTTATCGATGATTTTTTCGTTGCTGATGGTGCCCCAGGGCATCCAGCCCGCATAGATAGTCCAGCAGATGTTGAACTCTTTTTTTACTGCGGCGAGAGAGGGAAAGCTGGCCAGCAGCGCCAGCGACAGAAAAAGTGAGCGGAGGAGCGGCGATGTCTTCATTGTTAACCTCTGGTTGGCACAAAAAAAAACGGGAGCAGCGCGACACCCAAAGGTGCTGCTGTCTCCCGGGCTTTTGTCCCGCCGTGTAACCTCGCAGAGGTCGCCTGCTCTCGGACCAGACATTCACCTGTGTGAACCGGAACCCTAGCTGGCTATTCGATAACAAATTGTGTGATGCGCTGCTTTCTTTTAAAACTTTAGCAATTGGCGTGCCAGGAATTAAAGGGTGATAAATCAGTAGAATGCATAATTTAAGGACATCATGAGCACCAGAATGATGAGCGTTGAATGTGCGTTGCACATAATCAGTGCTGAGAGTGGCTTGTTTTGATAAAGGATGTGGGCGCTGCCAGGCGAGATATTGATCTCTTTGCCGTTAACAGAGCCGTTATCCATTAATCTCATTGACGAGTATCGTCAGGACAGATGACTCGGCCCTGGGTTTTAGACACAGTAAGAGCGTATACACATACGAGAATTTACGGCTGGGTTTCATGAAAGGCCGGTCGCTAAACTACGGGACGCAGTTGATTGTGTGAATAAAATTGAGCACTACCTCGTATTTTTCCACGCGGCCTCTACAAGTGAATCCTGGCCATGCAAGCCGATAACTGCACTCTGCATGCCAAAGGCTTAGTGAAACATAAACCCTGGTGATTGTATTTAATGAATACAATAATCCCTGTGTTTTCTCAGAACATTTCGCTATGAGATAAAAATAGCACTACAGGGTTTTAGGCATAGTGCGCTAGGGGACACGATGAAAATTACGGCAATAATAAACCAGCGCATCTTTCCCCGCAAAGGCTTTAGAAGAAAGAACCTGACAAAAGAAGACTGAGTGGGTTCCTGATTCCACAATGTTATCTACACGACAATCTAAACAGCAAACGGAATCAACTACAGCAGGAGAGCCCGTGACCAGAACGTCTGCGTCGAATAACGCTAAGCGCTCCTCAACTGAAGTCTGATGATTAGCACATTGCATTGCAATGTTGCTTTGCTCTCCTGAAAGAATGCTGACACACAAAGAGCCATTATTTCTTATAACAGTGTTGTTATTTGAGGCACGATTTATACATACAAGTAAAGTTGGTGGGTCGTCGGTGACAGAACACACGGATGAAACTGTACATGCTGCAGCACCGCAGGAGCCGTTTGATGTTACAATAGTGACAGCAGTAGGAAGGTGCGACATTGCGTGGCGAAAAGCATTTTTATCCAGCATAATAGAGCTCCAATGAGTGATGAGGTGTTATCGCATGATGTTAAATGGGCAATGACATGTAACTTTAAAAAATTTAAAACTGGTTCTTATATACAACCTTAAATCCGCTAACCATGTCGCTTTTTCAAGATGATAGATTATTTACAGTTTATATTTTATTATTCTCACTTTGAAAAAAGATCATGTTCCTGAATAGCCATAGTAAGACTGTATGGGATGTTATTTTTAATAAGCTGTTCTGCTATATCGCTTGATGGTTTATAAGGTTCAATATACTCTTGAACGGCAGGCATGACCAGATTAGTGGGTAACGTAAACTCAACTTCAGATTGATTAGGTAATGCCATTTTCCATTTTTCAATCACCTGATGCCAGTAGTTATCCATTTTTGCGCCTCCCACAAATGCTGCAGGCTGAAAAAGATTTAACAGGGCAATGTTTGTAAAATTATCAAAGATAAAGGCATCGCGCCATTCACTGGTAAAACTCAATTCTTCGCCATTCAGTCTTCTGCATTGTGCCTGGCTTAAAAATCTTTCTAAAAAATTGAAAGATATAACATCATTTTTTGCCTGATGAATAATAAACGCTATAAATGCGTCAAGTGGGAGATAAAGGGTACGGCCTTTATGTGCAAAACCGCTATTGACCTCTTGAACGGCTGTCATATAGATGAAGCTAAGAGAAATATGTTTAAACTTCATACTTGTATCAAAGTCATCACGCAAACGTCGATCTACAGAGGCAGAGTTTATTTCATTTGGTTTTAGCGAGTAAACGATATTATGTTTCTTTTTTTTATTTCGCGTGAAAAAAGTAAGTTTATCGATTTCCCCGCTGTTATTAAACCACCATGCATAAGGGCGCCAGTTGAGATCGCTAAAGTTGGTATGAGTCAAGAAAAACCTTAAATGGAACGCATTTTTGTTATTGTTTTGTAGGTCGTAGACATAACGTGAGACCCCCGCTCTTGGAAAAAAAACATTCATGCTTGCATGAGGTAAGGTAATATAAATGTCTTCTGATGTTATAAAATCATTGATTGCGCTGGGTGTGAGGCCAAGCGTTTCAAGCACATGTTCTCTTTCCCGCGTATTTAAATGAGAAAACTGATCAAGATAAAAATCAGTAATAAATCCAGAAAAATTACTTTTGAAATTTAACATCACCTAAATCCTCATAGTTAAAACTGCGACTCTGATAAACCCATAATACGTTGAAAAAAATAAGCAGTATCGCAAGTATGAGATAAGTTGTCGTTATGCTGTAAAAGGTCAAAAAAGCACCAGATGAAAGCGAAAAGACGATTTTCACACCAGAAGCGACCGAGTTTCTCATCATTGTGAATTTACCAATATGCTCTATATCAGGCATTTGATTCGTGAGTACCTTAATAGAAATCATATGCCATGAAACAAAAAAAGAAGTGAGGAATAAAAACAAGTATACGGCATAATAATTTCTTGTTGATAAGCACATCAAAATCAGACAGATGCCAGAAATACACAGAGAAAACCGTAATGAAGACTTTAGAGAAAGCATATTGAGGGTTGCTGCTATCCCCGAGATAATAACAGCACATTGTAGAGTCATATTCAGCACTGGATAGACTTGCTCGCTATTACCATATAGAGAAGATAATGAAGGAAGGGATGTATTTAAAAATTGTAAAGCTCCACTTGATGGAACAGTAAAAATCAAGGGTAGTAAAAAGTCCTTACTGCGAAAAAGATATGTAAAGGATTCATTTTTCTTAGTGGCAGAGTGAATCTGCACAATAACCTCAGCGTCTTTATTATCAGGATGCCCTTTCTCAAAAAGAGTTGAAATATAAATATTCAAAAGGTAGATGCAGCAGGTCAGCATAAGCGCTTGCATGTAGTAACCCGTACTGATAGCCCATCCTCCTATGGCCGCGCCAAAAACCTGAGCGGCCTGCATGCCAGAGGAGGCAAGCTGAAGTGCTTTTATTGCATCATTTTTACTGAATGCTGTTCTGATTATGCGATTTTGGGATGTCTTATTAAACATTTTTACAACAGATAATACGGCCTGTGCCAAATAAAAGATACTGAGCGTGATTAGTTCAAAGCCCTCATCTCTCATTAAAATAAAATAGACAATTAGCGATATGGCACTAAGCGAAACATTACTGATAAATAACTGTTTTCCAGGACTGCTCGCATCCGCTTTTTTGAGGAAAAAGAATCCTAATACGGCTGATGGGAAATATGAAGAAACTATAGTCAGACTGACAAGCATCGGACTATGAGTTTCATGATATATAAGCCACAAAAATACAACTGTCTGAATCCCTTCAGCCGCGCATGAAAGAAAATTGTATATCTGGAAGAAAGCGTTTTTTTTGGTTTCATATTTTAACATATCGACTATTACTCTTGTCTGTCAGAAATATCCTGCAAAAACTTCCTTATTTCTTCTAAGGATGATGAAGAAACATAAATCATATGATTAAAAGACGTTGAACTGGGAACTGCGGATTTAGCCGCATCCTCACGCAAATTTACATGTTTATCCACGGATACTTTTGACGTGCTTCTGATATCATCGACCGGGAAAGAAGAACAGATCCCAATAGCCGCACAATATTTATCGGATTTATGATTAAGGGGTAAAGTAAATTCTTTATCAATCTGAGAATAAATAAATGCCTCCCAGAAATCGACGCCTCTATACATAAAATACAGATCGGTCACACCCGCTCCAGGTGGACGGATACCAAATTCACCGAGTATAAATCCGTCCTGAGTGTGATACATTTCAATATGAAAAACGCCATTAGTCATTTCAAAATGACTTTGCAAATCCGTGACAAGCATTAAGGCATCTTCATGAAGAGGTGTGCCATCGGGTAAGTTGATACTGGCTCTGTTTTTACTTTTTGCCTCAAGTATAGGCCTGTCATAAATTGACAGTGTTGAAAAGAGAATATTACCGTCTTTGATTATACAATCAAGATGATACTCATCTCTCATTGAAACTTTTTCTTCAATTAACATCAATTTTTTATTTTCATTCAGATAATGATGTAAATCTTCTTTTGTGACTGTTTCGACATGTTTTGCAGAACTACCTGTAAGAGGTTTTACGATGTAATCTTTCTGGGATGACAGTAAAAGATTCTCTGAATTGATGATCTCGCCTGATAGCCAGAACGTTGGACAGGGTAAAAAATCTGAGCAAAAATTACGCATCAGGAATTTATTGGTTGCAATTGTACTTTTATAATATTTCTCACCATAAAGTGAATAACGATTACGCAATAACCCAGCCAAAGCGACAAAATCCTCAGAACTGGCTATAACATAACCGAATGATTTTTTATGCATAAAATCATCTGAAAGATTAATGATATAATCTATACTTTCGTTATCCAGTGTTCTCCTGTCAATAATAATAAACTCTATCTCATTGAGCCCTTTGATGACTCTTTCCATATTACTTTTTAACCCGAGAACCAATGCTTTTTTCTTCATGACTTTTCACCGTTTAATTTTAAAATAAATACACTATGCATATTTGTCTGGTATTTATGATAAAAGTAAAATCCTTTGCTTTCAAAATAGCGTCGGTTATAGTTTAGCGAATCTCGCAAAACGATCTTCATAAAATCCTTTCTGTTTTCATACGCTATTTTCTTCAGTTTATGAAATAATTCATTCCCTACTCCCATTTTCCTAAATGCCGGTGTGACGCAGAGAAAATGAAAGTCCAGATAAATATCATAAAGTTCATATCTCACTGCCCCCACAATGTCTGACTTGTATTTCGCGATTAGCCACTTCGAGGATTCCTGAGCAATGATATTTTCAGTAAATTGCAAAGCGGTAGGTGAGAAATTCAGCGTGTAAGGTTCGTAAACTTTCTCTAAAACCTTTCTTAACAGCTTCGCATCTTCATGCGAAGCTTGTTCAATACTGATGCCCTGAATCGTCATGCTATGAATCATCACGCTTCTTAGCCATAAATAACTCACTTATATAATCTATGCTAATTTTTCCGCCAACTGAATGTTCGTCAATCAAGATTTCAATCTCCTTCCAGAATCCATTACGATCGTTCTCAATCGCTCTTTGTACCTGGGTTGAGGAAGAAATGAATCCAAAAAAATCTTCTGAAATCATTTCCATAGTCCACCCTGTGACGACTTTCTTAAAGTTCGCAATAGGCAATTTAAAAACATTGGTGATTTCATTTTCATAATCATAGTCGCGATAATGTCTGCTGTAGCCCGGACTAAATTTCTCTAGCAAACCTTCATATTTGTTAAGCAGTTCATTATTTCTGTAATCTCGATTGTTTTGCAAAATTGCAAAAACTCCGCCTTTATTTAAAGATTTCATCGAAACTTCTAATGTTTTTGCTCTATCCATCCATTGGAAGGACTGTGCCGCCATAATGACGTCAATACGGCTTTTATCAGATAGAATATCTTCCGCTTTTCCTTTAACCCAGGTCACACCAGGCAGTTTTTCCCTTCCTTTATTTATCATATCTTCAGAAATATCTATCGCCGTGAAATCATAGTGTTTTCCAGTGACACGTGTCATACCTTCAATAGCAATACCTGTGCCTGCGCCAATATCGTAAATATTTTTGGCAGACGGCTGCATCCAGTCATGGATTTCCTTGAAAAGGATTGCAGGATAACGGGGACGATATTTATCATAGTTATCAGCCAAACCATCAAACTTTTCATTTTTCATTGCTATAACCTCTTAAAATATCACCTTTCTTTTCCATAATTTTATTTATGGTGTAGGGTATTATGCCGCCTGCACTGACAATGGCCGTCATCTGTGCGCTGGGAGGGAAAAAATTTATTTGATTATTTTCTGTATAAATTATCCCTCCAGTCAGATCTATTTTAATTTCACTTAAATCTGCAAGTTCACTCGTATCGACCTCAATCGCATGTAAACCCAGATTCCAAGAGTTCCTAAAAAAAATCCTCCCGAAAGAAGGGGAAAAAACATATTTAACACCACATGCCAACAGAGTTGTTACTGCCTGCTCCCGCGAGCTCCCTATACCGAATATTTGATCGCATACAAGCACATCATTGATACTGAGCGTTTCCCTGAATCCAGGGAAACGGTTCTCAAAAAGATGCGGTGCCAGCTTGGCCGGCTCGGTATACATATGTTTATAGCGCGCAGGTATAATATCGTCGGTCGAGATGTTCCCTTCCACGCGTCTGACGCGATAATTTTCAGCAGTTTTACTCATATGCGGACTCTCCCTCAAAATGTGGAACAGTGCCGTTCAATGCAACCATCGCTGCAGTTCGTGGAGAACATAAAAAGATGTCTGCATCAGCATTCCCCATTCTTCCCTTAAAGTTGCGGTTCATCGTACTTAAAACTTTCTCCCCATCCGCAGGAATGGTTCCTTGGGTACCCACACAAGCTCCGCAACCCGGTGGTGTGACAATAATGCCAGAGCGGATAAGCGTATCGATATATCCCGCCTGAAGAGCTTTTAGATAAACACTTTTCGATCCCGGCGTCAGAAGGCAGTGAATATCGGGATGTATTGTTTTACCAGCAACAATTTCGGCCACCTCTCTGATATCTTCAAGTCTGCTGTTAGTACAGCTTCCAATAAAAATATAATCGAATTTCAGACCCTCAAAGTCATTTGCAGGTTTGGCATACAAAGGACTGTGAGGTGGTGCGATATGGGGCATTAATTCTGATACAGAAAAATTAATGACACTGTCTGCCACTGAGGCATCCGCCTTCAATAACCCCTCTGGTCTGCCTTCCCCATCTGGCATAAATATGCATTTGGCTCCTAACTCAACAGCCATACTTGCAAAACTTGCAGCTTCGTCAAGCGTTAGCTGTTCTGCCCATTCCCCTGAAACTTCGATAGATTTATAAAGAAATGGTATTTGTCCGTATTTATTTAAAAGTGCCAACATGACATCTTTTGCCCGCACATCTTTTCCCGTTTTACCCTTGATGCACAAATGGACTGTTTGAGGGACTTTCAACCACGTTTGTCCTGTTAGCATAGCAACCAGAATATCCGAAGCCCCCATTCCCAGTGCTAAAGACTGTACGGCCCCCCCTGTACAAGTATGGGAATCTGCGCCCAGCACAATATTGCCGGGCTTAAATATTTCACTCTCCAGGGCAATGACGTGACTAATTCCCTCACCTCGTGAATAGATGTTTATTCCAAGTTTTTTTGCAAACTCCATGGCCTCGTTGACACGTTTAGCCATTGTTTTATCAGGTACCAGAACTGAATGGTCGAAGAAGAACCCGATTTTATCGGGTTCCAGTACCTCAGACAGATGATAATCCTGAAACAGTTTTGCCACGGTTGGTGAATTTCCATCCTGAACATAGACGTAGTCAACATCCACCGTGATCAGTTCACCTGCTGAAACCTGACCTCTGCCACTGTGTGACGCAATGATCTGGTTAACAATCGGCTGATTACTTTTCATATCTGTTTACCCCGCGGTATACAGATCAACTAATACATGTGGAGGGATCCCACCGGGGTGGCGCACGGCATGACTTCTGACGCGTTCTAAACAGCGATCAAGAGCCTTATCATCGGCAGCTTTCACGCCTGACTCTTCGAGAAAATGTTTGATAATGGCGCGACCAGAATGTTTACCCACGACCAGGCGTCGTTCTCCTCCCACCGTAGCTGGGTCGAAGGGTTCAAAAGTACTGCTGTCTTTGAGCATACCATTTGCGTGAATGCCCGATTCATGTGCAAAAACGTTATCGCCTACGATCGGCTGCCATGGACTGATTTTTTGATGACTGTACCTGGCGACCGTTTCACTCAACGCGATTAATTTTGTTAAATCGAGCCCTAAATCAACCCCGTGGAAAAAGTGCAATGCCATAGCGACTTGTGCCAGGTCTGGCATTCCAGCCCTTTCACCAATGCCATTGACGCAGACATGAAAGTAGCGTGCTCCTGCTTCAATGCCTGCCAACGTGTTAGCAACTGCAAAACCAAAATCATTGTGGCAATGGCACTGCAAATCGATGTTAACGTTCTTGTTTAACAAAGAGACTTTTTCTTTGTATTGTGCGGGAGAAAGAATACCAATCGTGTCAGAGAGGCGAAGACGATCGGCGCCAGCCTCAGCAACTACCTGTGCATACTCCTGTAAGAATCCAATATCTGTTCGGCCTATATCTTCTGCGCTGATAGAAACAAACATCCCTTTGTCTTTGGCAAACTTAACTAAATCTGAAGCCGTCTTTACAAGCCAGGACTTATCTTTCTTAACGCTTTTCTCTAAATGGATAGCTGAAGTCGGTAGCCCGATATGCACCGCTTTGAACCCAAGTGAGATACTGTACTCAATGTCTTCAAGCACACCTCGGTTCCACGCGATGATGTTAATTTCATTTTTTCTCTCTAACATTTCCGACAGAGCCTTTACTTCATCACCCTTCATCGCAGGTATTCCGGCTTCGATCCATTTAACGCCCATATTTGCAAGTAGATGGAAAATTTCTACTTTTTGTTCTGGTGTAAATGCAACACCTGGCGCCTGCTCACCATCACGTAAAGTGGTATCTTCAAGAATCAGATTTTTATTTAGCATTTTATATTTCCTCGCATCACATTATTGATTAAACAATTTATTAGTAGGTCTTTTAAGTCCCAGTTTTTCTCTTAATGTTCCAGTAGAATATGATTTTTTATACCACCCTTTTTCCTGAATAAGTGGAATAACATGATCGAACAAGTCAATAAGAGATTCAGGCATGAGAGGAGGCATAATGTTGAAACCATCACATGCTTCATTTTCAACCCACTTAATCATTTCATCCGCTAAATCTTGATAGGAACCTGTAAATGTATAATGTCCTCTTGAAATGATTATTTTTTCATAAAGTTGCCTGATACATAAATTTTCTTTTCGAGCTAAATCGATTATGATTTTTTGTCTACTCTGATTACCATTAGATTTTGGTAAATCTGGTAATGGTCCTTCAGGATCATTATTTTTTAAATCAACCCCACCCAGTAAATCTGACAACATACTTAAGCCAAATGGTTGAGGGATCAGCGCGTTGAGATCATTAAGCTTTTTACGGGCTTTAGATTCATCACTTGCAATATAAAAGCTTAACCCAGGAAGAATAAGAAGTTCACTTTTTGATCTTCCGTATTTTTCCATTCGCCCTTTGAGATCATCATAGAATTTTTTTGCATCTTCAATATTGTTTTGTGCAGTAAAAACAATATCTGCTGTTTTTGCAGCTAACTCTTTTCCTTCCTCAGAAGAACCCGCCTGGACGATGACGGGATAGCCCTGAGGAGGGCGAGCTATGTTTAATGGGCCTTTTACATTAAAATATTCGCCCACAAAATTTATTTCTCGGTATTTATCCTTAACGAAGAATTGTCCACTGGTTTTATTCCTGACTAAAGCATTGTCTTCCCAACTGTCCCACAAGCCACTGATAACCTGCCATGCTTCCCAAGCCATATCATAACGCTTTGAATGCTCTGGATGAGCGGCAAGACCAAAGTTTTTAGCCGCATCCGACTTTGAGGATGTCACCAGATTCCACCCTGCCCGTCCTTTGCTAATGTAATCCAGCGAAGCAAATTCCCTCGCAATGTTGTAAGGGTGTTTGTACGTCGTTGAAGCCGTCGCAACCAGCCCAATATTTTGTGTTTGAGATGCTAAATAAGATAATAATGATAATGGCTCCAGTACAGATACCCTGCTGCCATAACCGTCCATATTGTCCTGAAAGACAGAAGGCGTATCTGCAAGAAAAAGTAAATCAGCTAATCCTTTCTCACACACTCTTGCAAGATTGGCATACGCATCAATATCAAGCGCTGCCGCTGCATTTACGCCACTTTCGCGCCATGAAGCAGGATGGTGTCCTGTCCCATACGATATATAGGCACCTATTCTCATCTCTTTTCTTTTCATGGTCATTCTCTTTAAGGAATCAGTGAAATAATTTCCTTTACACTCATGCAAGAGTTTTCTACCTCTGCCGTCCTGCCATATCTCAATATTTCTTTTGAAACATTTTCCATTGCTTTATAAGCAGCCCTGAGCATATGGTTTGCATAAATGATCACATTAAAACCTGCTTCACTGAGTTCTCTGTTGCTGGTTGCAGAATAGGTAGTAGGAACACAAATTAATGGCACTGATGGATATTTTTTCCGAAATTTCGTACTGAATAAGAAAACTTCATCCGGTGTCTTCTTACAACTGTGAATCATAATTCCGTCTGCACCTGCTTCAACGTATGCGTCGGCACGTTCGAGTGCATGATCTACGTCGAACCCTGCAATAAGACTTTCAAGTCTGGCTATGATCATAAAATCATCAATATAAACTGCAGATTTTCCTCTTTTAATCTTCTCTGAAAAATCATTAATATCTGCGAGAGTCTGTTCTACTTCAGTGCCGAACAACGAATTTTTCTTTAATCCTGTTTTATCTTCGATGATGACGCCATTTACACCGTTGTTAATCATTCTTTTTACGTAATAACTAAAATGTTCTGGTTGCCCCCCTGTATCAGCGTCCATGATGATGGGCATGTCTGTGACATTTCGGATATCAGCAATATTTTCTAGCCTGCTGCTTAATGCCAGTGTTTCGTTATCGGGAATACCGCGAGATGCTGAGTCCGTTAACGAGCTTGACCATATACCGTCGAATTTGACAATACGCCCTTCTGAATTAGTTTGTTCTGCTTTAGACGCAATTAATGCGGAGAGAGGATTATGGGCCTCAATAAAAATCAGAGTACCCTTTTCTGCAATAAGTTTTTTGATCATATAAACACCTTTGATGCGTAAAGATGAGAAATTAAGGCGCTCATAGAGAGTGCCTGCCTAAACGCTTTACTTTCCGAGGTGAAAAAATGAACAATAAAAATATATGAAAAAGTCGTTAGTTTATTCAATGCGTCATTTAAAGTCTGGCAGTCTGATTTGGCGCATTTCGGCACTGAAAACGCTTATCTACATTAGCAACGCTGAACACTAACTGTTGTTTATCACTGCCGTCACGCTTATGCCTGTGAAGTATCTTATAGCTACCGGTCAACAATCTTATCAACTAAATTTATATTTCTATTTGTTAATAGAAGTGTAAATTTTTGTCAGTTTCATGAAAATCACATAATTATCAATTAATTAAATTATTTCTTTTTTATTAAGATTAAAATTAGAAGAGACATATCGCCATTAAACATTAGAAAAAAATGATCTTTTACATTTATGATAGTTACCACATAAAATATGTAACAGTTGAAATTTATTCAAGTTTTTTAAGCCTATGTATTTTCTGATATAACTAATTTTTACGAAACAATTTGTTTCTTTTATTAATAAAATTTATTTTAATTTATTTTAATTTATTTATATTTAAGCGATCTTCCAAACTCACATCCTTTAAAATAAATAAGATTTATCTTATATTTAAAATCAATTATCTTTCCGCATATATCCACGATAATGTTTTTTGGAATGTTGCTTAAGACAGTGGATAAATTAATCTCACACGCCTCGCTTTGACTGTTACTGAATCCCCTACTTCCTCTTGGGTGGTAAGACCCGCATCTTGGGACAGATAACGTTGGTGACATGATTCGTTTGTGGCATAACCGTTGAAAGCAACCGAGTGATTACGATCTTTCCATTCGGCGGCGTGACACATTTCCCGTGTTTTTTTTCGCTTAGCAGGAATTCCCTTTCTGACGTTTTTTCTTTACGGCCCACGTGGTGTCAGTAAGCGAAGCTGATAGTGACAGTGCATTGATAGCGATTAAGAATAAGTGAGAATATGGCGGGAATTATGTTTCATAATGCATACTTCAAGTGCCATGCTCCTCGTCATCAACTACAGTTAACTGATTCAATATTCAGTCAAAACAGGATTACCATGTCCTCTTCCCTGACATCACATCTCTTTGCACGCCTGCGCCTGCTGATCTCCATCGCCGCAGGCGTAATCTGTTATTTCTTCTTGCCTGAGCAGTTAGGGGAATTACAGCGTTTGTTGATCGGCTGGAACGTGCTGGCATGGCTTTATCTGTGGTTTATCTGGTTTCGTATGCTGCGCACGGAGGCAGACCAAATCAAGCACATCGCCCAGATGCAGGATCAAAGCGCCACGTTGGTTCTGGGGATGGTGATTGTTGCCTGTATGATCAGCATCGTCGCGATCATGAGCGAGCTACCAACGTTAAAAAGTCTCACGGGTACGCCGCGCGCCCTGCATATGTTACTGACTGCATTGACGCTTATTGCGTCATGGGCCTTGCTGCCCAGTTCATTTGCTATGCACTATGCTCATCAGCACTACCTGCATCGTAGCCATGGCGTTATCCCGCTGATCTTCCCGGAAAAGCCTGCCAATCCCGCCTATTGGGATTTTCTGTACTTCTCATTTACCATCGCGGTGGCATCCCAGACGGCTGATGTGGCAACGGGCACGATGGAAATGCGTAAACTCGCGCTGTTGCAGTCGGTTATCTCGTTTATTTTTAATCTGGCTATTCTGGGGCTATCCGTCAATGTGGCAGCCAGCTTACTGAGCTGAGGTACTGCGGAGAAGGAGGAAAGAGGGCAGCAATGCGTGGAGGAGCTGAACAGGGTGTGACAGGACAGAGAGGCGCGGGCAACCAAACCTGTGTAGCCCGTTCCTGCCGCCTCTCAGAGAGGGGCAGGAATAAACAGGAGGATTAACCGCCCTGCTGTTGCCCCTGCTGTTTACTGTCAGCCTCTTTCTGTTTCTTTTTGGCCATATGGTGGCCAACTGCGCAGCCTGCTGCTGCACCGGCAACGCCGTGATGTTTAACGTGACCCGCCACACCGCCCACGGCCGCGCCCTTCAGACAGCCTTTTGCCTCTGCCTGTGAACTCATCGCCATAAGCAGACCTGCGGTAACAAGAATAAGTGAAAGTTTTTTCATTGAATGACTCCCTGATAAATAGCGAAAACGCGTTACTGTCTTCTGAGCATAGCTAACCAGAACACTTCTGCTGGCCGGGGTGAGTAAATCTTCAAACCGTTTAACCGCCGTTAAGAATTTTATTTATCGTGGCGCAGATCGTTCATTTTTAAAGCGAAACGGTTAACCGGTAAGGAAAGATGTGATGGCAAACCGCGTTAAAAATGGGCAGTAGCGATGCGATGCAGACACCGTTTGAACTGCGCAGGACAATATAAAAAAACCGCCCTTCGGCGGTTGAGATCCAATCGAACCATCAGTGTTCAGATCAGGAAGTGCGGCAGGTCGAATTCAGGACATGTCATCCTGAGTGTCATCGTGCGGGCAGGGTTCACCGGTATCATCACAGGCAGGATTAATACGCAGACCGCTTGACAGCTTTTGATGTGCTGCAAGCTCAATTTTACCCGTATTATCCGTCATGTTTTTCTGGAACAAAGAAGAAACTGGCTGTTGATCATTTATTGAAAATAAGTGGTGCGCGTCGGGAGCCGCTAATGCTGCATTCTGAAAAGTAACAAACGTCGCGATCGAGAATACCGTTGTTTTCAGTGCCATTTTGACGGGAGAATTTTTCATAGCTTACCCTTAAGAGATTGCTCCTGGGATGACAGAACGCTCTGCTGTTCTGCTCTGTGCTGTATCTAACCTCAGCAGTGGCAAAATAGATCCTTTATATTTCCATTGTAAGACGGACCTGATAAATCAGATTATTCCTTGCCAGATCGTGACCTGTTCACCTCATGTTTAAATTAAAATTATTCAATAAAATCATAAAATAAGTCAGATTAATGTCGTTTAACCTGGCTGCGAAGACGCTCAGTAACGCACCGCGAATAACGTACCAAACCCAATTAGAGCAACGGAGAATAAAAGGCTGTTGATCCCGCCTGGCTCCAGTCTTAAACGTGGCTTCAAACCGTAATGCCAACATCCGCGTGCGTGTAAACCCTGTGCCCAAGGCTGTCAGAAATTTCATGCTTTTACGGCGATCTTATTTGCGCATAACTTTCATGAGGAAACGTTAAAGACGCGCTTTGTTTTTCTGCTTTTGTTTATCCTGAAGCATCAATCACTATCAGGCCGCATTCGTGGCGGCTGGCTCGGGAAGCCTAAAATGAAAGTACAAAAACTTGAACAACCTGCTTCACTCAAGACGCTTGAGCCATGGGGAACCGTGGAAGGTCTGCCTGGCTCACCCGAAATCGCACTGGCAGGACTGCAAAAGGTAATTCCGGGCCATGAAAGCATTGATATGGGCATTTTTGAATGTACGCCTGGAAGTTATCGTCGTGGCGTTAAGCAAGCAGAGATGATGCATTTCCTGTCAGGAACAGGGTCGTTTACAGCAGATGGCGAAGCGCCGCAGCATTTTAAACCCGGTGACACCTTGTTCTTCGAAGCCAATACCGAAGGCACCTGGGTGATGGACACAACCATGCGCAAGCTCTACGTTATCTTCGACACGCTTTAAACGCCTGTGCACTGATTCACTCTGTAAGGGTGAATCAGGACAGCATGAAATTCACCGCATCGCTGGCATGGATTTTGGTGGTATCGAACACCGGTAACGCACTTTGCTGTTCTGGAATCAGCAAGCCTATTTCCGTGCAGCCAAAAATAATGCCTTGTGCGCCTTGCGTAGCCAGTTGCTGTATCACGTCAAGATAATAGTGCCGGGAAGCGTCCGTAAATATCCCCATACACAGTTCATCAAAAATGATGCGGTTAATGACCTCACGTTGCTCCGCTTCGGGTACGACAGTGTTTATTGAGAACGACTTAGTCAGGCGACCCAGATAGAAATCCTGTTCCATCGTATATCGTGTGCCAAGCAAGGCAACACGGTTCATTCCTTTGCTCACTATCTCACGGCCCGTCGCGTCGGCAATATGTAAAAACGGCAAATCACAGCGGGACTCAATCGCGTCGGCAACCTTATGCATGGTATTGGTGCACAACACGATGGCATCAGCTCCGGCCATTGCCAGACCTTGTGCTGCCTCGGTCAGTAACTCACCTGCCCGATCCCAGTGACCACTGCGTTGGCAGGCTTCAATCTCATGGAAATCGACGCTGTGCAGAAGCAGTTTTGCAGAATGCAGGCCACCTAACCGGGCCCTGATCCCCTCATTAATTAAACGATAATAAGGGATTGTCGATTCCCAGCTCATGCCGCCAATAAGCCCAATCGTTTTCATCATTATCCTGTGAAGAGTTTTGCTACAAAAGCCATGAAACTGCTGATAACAGCGGCCTTAGCCCAACGGGCTATGGCCGTTTATCAGGCATTCACGTTCTGCTTTTGCCACTAAGATTTATTGCCTTTTTCACTTGCCTGCTGCAAGGCAGTAATTACCGTTCCGGGGGTTAATACCTGAGGCAACACCACCGGTTTTCCGCCATCAGCCGGATAAACCACATAAAGCGGCAACCCACCACGACCAAAGTCACTGAGCGCCTGTTCAACGTCAGGATTGTACTTTGTCGAGTCTGCAATCATATAGATGGTGTTCGTGCGTGCCATGGCTGTTTTTACCGCCTGGGTAGACAGCGAGGTGCGTTCGTTTACCTGGCAGGTAATGCACCAGGAGGCGGTAAAGTTCACCAGGACCGGTTTACCCTGCCCTTTAATGGCATCAACGTTCTGAGGTGACCACGCAACCGCCGCCGCCGCAACAACATCTGACGAATCCGCTGCCGCCGTTGAGCCCTTAAGCGTGACTAAAGGGGGAACCAGCAAAACGATCACGACAGCCGTAGCGATGTGTAAAGCCCAATGCCGCCTTCCCATCATCTGCCGCTTTTGTGCCAGTCCATACAGCCAGGCGGCAAAACTCAGTAGCAGGCAGCAGGTCAGTATCGCCGCCAGCGCGGTTGAGCCTGCCTGGCGCTCCAGCACCCAGATTAACCAGCCAGCCGCACCTAACATCGGAAATGCCAGGGCATGTTTTAAGGTGATCATCCAGGCGCCCGGCGATGGCAGTATCCTGGCGACGATGGGGAAAAAGGAAATCAAGGTGAAAGGCGCGGCAAAGCCCAGCGCCAGCGAAAGGAAAATAATAAAACTGATAAAGGGCGGCTGCGTCAGCGCATAACCTACCGCACTGGCCATGAAGGGCGCACTGCAGGGCGTGGCAACAATGATGGCCAATGCCCCTGTCAACGCGGAACCAATCAGCCCACCCTGGCTGCCCCCGACTTCGCCGACCCGCTGAAGTGATAATCCCACTTCAAACAGGCCGAACAGATTGAGCGCCGAGGCCAGCATCACCAGGACTAACACTGCAATCACCAGAGGTGATTGCAGTTGAAAGCCCCAGCCCACGGATGCCCCACCCAATCGCGCCAGCAATAACAGACTGACCAGTAAAACCATGGTGACAACAACGCCAACCAAAAACGCGAGCCCTTCTGCGCGAGCATGGGCTGGCCGGGCGTGATGCCGTATCAGGCTCAACGCTTTGAGCGAAATAACCGGAAACACGCATGGCATAAGATTAAGTATGATGCCACCCAGAAAAGCGGCGGCGATAGCAGTCAGCATGATTTATCTGTCCAGATCTGAGATTAAGCCGGGTTAGCCTGGCGGTATTTTTTCACAGCATCCAGCGTTTTCTGGATATGGGATTCCGGGTTTTTATCCGTATAACTCAGTAAAATTTTGCCATCTGGCGCAATAACATAGGAGGTACGATCGGAAAGCGTTTTACCTTTCATCTCCATGGTACTTTTATATTCCGCGGCCACTTTTGCACCCGGATCGGCGGCAACGGTGAATTTATCGCGGCATTCAAGCTTTGAGAATTTCTCAATCTGGTCGGTGTTACCTGCGGTCACGCCGATAACTGTCGCACCCTGTTTTTTAAATTCATCGGTGGCTTCAGCAAATGCGTGTGCTTCTAACGTACAACCGGCACTAAACGCCGCTGGGAAAAAATAAAGCACGACCGGGCCTTTTTGCAGCGCCTGCTGCAAGGAGAAGGTTGTTTCTTTACCTGCCAGTGCGGCTTCCAGTTTAAAATCTGGCGCATTTGCACCGACCGGTAATGCAGCAAATGCGGAGGTCATCGGCAGGCTCAGTGCCAGGAGCGTTGCGGTCGTCAATATTTTCAGGTGATTCTTGATACGCATTATTTTTTTCTCCGTCGACAAGCAGGCAAAAGTGCCCTTGTACTTTAATACTAGGTTCGTTAGCTAAAAATGGAAAAATTAACGTCATGTGATAACGCGACTGCGTTGCCAGCGTGGTGATACGAAATAGTCTGGCCTGTACTGTAAGATAGCCACACAACCGGTCATTTAGATATCCGGTTAACCGATAATTTTGTGTCAGACGGTAAATAAGGCACATTTAGGGAAAAGAGAGACGACCAACCTCGTAGTGTTGCGTGTGCAGTGCATTTTGCGCAGGCGCTTTTGTCCACAGGCAAAATGCTATGCGCCGCCAGTGAAAGGTATCCAGAGCAGAGACGCGTGCTACAGCCCCGGATTGATTTGTGCACTGAGTAAGCCCGGAAAGTTCGCTGTAAGCAGGAACGCGACTCACCGCCAGGGATGCAAAGCCAGCATGCGAGATATCTGGCCCTAAGTCAGCCGATAAGACCGGAAAGGTGTGCACCTGTGGCCAGCCGAAATCCTCGGTAAGTTTTTTAAAACCGGCCCCGGACAGAAAACGGTGCAGGCTTTCTGCGTTCTGCCACAGATAAAATGGCGCATAGCTGTTTTCTTCACTGTATGTCGGGCTGTTGGATTTGCAGGCATAAAGCCAGGCTTTAAACAGGAGACCCGGAAAGCCATCCATCTTATGCCCATGGTCATTAATCCGGCGTTTAATGATTGTCATGTCATAATCAGCAGGAAGAACAAACCGATATTGCATAGCAAGCATACTTTTCTCCTTAAGCGTGTGGAATAGCCGTCAGGCTAAACATTTTCCCATGACTGAAAGACCAGTCTTCAGATTGTGTGAAATGAATAATGACCATGACATCGCGGGGGTTTATGCCAATCGCTTGTTCAAGACGCCCGATCAGATCGCGATAAAAAGCCTGCTTTTGTTGAGTGCTGCGCGCTTTACCGGCGGTAACAGTAAACATAAGGAAGTCATCGCTACGGCCCGCTTCCCCGTCACACAGATAGTGCCGATCAAAAATGCGGCTACGTTCGTCATAACAATCAAAAAACTGAAAGCAGTCACCGCGTGGTACGGCAAACGACGCTTCAAGTGACTGCTGTAAAGCATCAGAAACAGCCTCTCGCCACTGCTGAAAACGCGGTGTTGAGATAGCGATACGAGTGACAGGCATACAGGCTCCTTACTCAGGCTGTGCATTTTTGAAGACGGTCAACGCAGAAACGGCATTTGGCCATCCGCAATAAAAGGCAAGATGCGTTATCACTTCCGTTATTTCCTCATCAGAAACCCCATTCTTCCGCGCGAACTGAAGATGCCAGTCCAGTTGCTCATGTCGAGACAGCGCAATAAGTGCACTGACCGTCACTAAGCTTCTGTCCCGCGGGGAAAGCGCTTCCCGCTGCCAGATATCGCCAAACAACACCTCTTCACTGAGCAATGCCAGCTTTGGGGCAAGTTCAGCCATGTTTTCTCGGGTCACCTTTATAGCGTTCATTTATCTTCCTCTGGTGGATGTGGTAAAAAGATAAAACGCCTTGATAATTTATAAAATCAGAAATAATGGGACACTTAATCCCAAAAAACAGGACAGATAATGGCTAAAAGACCCGTTACGTTCGATGCGGAAACCTTACGCACTTTTGTGACCGGCATTGAGCTGGGTAGCTTTGCTTCTGCCGCTGAACGCTTAGGTCGTTCAACATCGGCCGTAAGCGCCCAACTTAAAAAGCTCGAACAACAGGCAGGTGCAGCGCTGGTGCAAAAGTCAGGGCGACATCTGGTTCTTACAGCCCAGGGGGAAATTATGCTTGCTTACGCGCGCAGGCTCATGAGTTTGAACGATGAAGCTTATGCAGCCGTTAAGGCCGTTGGTATCCGTGGCGAGCTACGTCTGGGTTTACAGGAAGACTTTGGAGAGTCACTCCTTCCCACCATTCTTGGACAATTTTCACGTGCGCATCCCGATGTGCAGATATCAGCAACGGTCACCCGTAATAAACCTCTGTTAGAAGCTATTCGCCAAAATGAACTCGATATCGCACTGAGTTGGCAGGGTAAAGAGAGCAGTGCTTATAGCCAGTCGCTTGGCACGTTACCGCTATGCTGGATAGGCGCAAAGGATCTGGATATCGGCACATTTTTCTTGCAGAACCGACCGTTGCCGTTACTGGTTTTTGATGCACCCTGTATGATGCGTAGCGCAGCGACAGCCGCACTGGACAGTATGAATATCCCGTGGCGTATTGCGTTTACCAGCAGAAGCCTGAGCGGTATATGGGCGGCGGCCGCAGCGGGGCTGGGCATTACGCTACGCACTGAAACAGGCATACCGTCATCGTTAGGGATTATTACCGGGCAAAAATTGCCTGATGCAGGAAGCATTGGCGTCACGCTGCATTACGCAGAAAAAAACGTATCCGCAGCAGCAGCCTCACTCTGCCAGATGATAAAAGTACACTTTCCCGGTGCTCAGGCGCACTGACAGATTAAGGCGTTATTTTTACTCTCGGTTATAAATATTCATGCTGTCCTGGTGAGTATGAAAACAAGAGACAATATTTCAGCGCGACAACATATCTCTGTCCCACCAGCCGCTGATAGCACGATGAGCCAGGCGGAAAATACATAGCCAGGGTCTGAATGACACCACATTCATTTAATCGATCGATGAACGGTTAAGCGGGTGGCGTTAGCGCACGCTGGCTTAACAGGGTTCGCCGTCTCAGCTAAGCGCCATCTTTCTCTACATCGCCATTACGCCTTAACTTACCCGCCGCTCCGCGCCTGATTCGGGCACCTTAATGATTTCACTTACAGTATGATGTAACTAAATCATCTTTAAAAAGAGGGGAAAAGAGGTCTGATTAGGAATGGTGGTGATTAAACGCGATTTAATGTCCTTGAGCAGTGGCTTACCTCTCCCTCAAAGCCATGTAACCTGAGTGTGTTATCGTCTATTTCCACCCGCGCAAAGGGCGCATCTGACGGACCATCCAGCATTCCCTTCATAGTGAAAAACTCGGTGTGCCCGATACGTGCATAGCCGCCACGGTGATCGTGCCCGGCAAAACAGGCGCGTACCCGATAGCGAGTAAATAAATCCACCAACTCTCCGGCATTCATCAACATATGTGTATTCTCGGGTGCCAGCGGATAATGCCCCAATACCACGACGCTTTCCCCGCACTGTTGGGCGGCCTGTAACTGCTGCTCAATCCAGTCCAGTTGCTGTTTACCCACTGCGCCATTCCAGGGCTGTGCCTGGGGCTGCTGCTGGCGCTGGAGTCGGGCCAGCAACGCCGCGGCCTGTTCACGGTCTGTGCCGTTGAGTGCATTGCAGTAAACACTGATATCGTTGCCATCGTAGACAATGAAACGCCATCCGTTGAAACGGAAGGCGTAATAGCTCTTAGGTAAGGGAAGCTTTCCCTCAAGCCGTGCGGCTATGGTCTGCGCATCGTGATTACCCAACACCACGGCATGAGGATGCTGTAAGCCTTGATACACAGGCAGCACCGCCGCATAGCTTTGCCAGTCGCGATCGACCAGATCGCCCAGCGTGACAACAAAATCGAGCGGCTGCGCGTTAAGCACCCCGATGGCCCGCTGTAGCTTTTGTAGTCCGTTGCGATAATAGAGATTATTGTCGATATCCGGCTCGATATCCGCATATTGCGGATCGGCAATCAGACCAAAACAAACCCTGTTATCCCCTGTCGCCACAGTTCGCAGCGACGGCGGTTGATACAGCTGAGCGACTTCCGCCAGTAATGCGCGTTGTGGCAGACTAAGCGAGTGAGGCATTAACATGCGGGACACCTTAACGTATGCCAGCACGCATAAACGACTGGATAAACTGGCGCTGGAAAATCAGAAACAGCAGCAGTAACGGCAGCGTTGTCATGATCGTCGCCGCCCCAATAAGCGCCCACTGAACGCCCTGCTCCGGCGAAGAAAATAACTGCAGCCCGACCGTTAATGGCCGCACTTTAACAGAATCGGTAATCACCAGTGGCCAGAGAAAATCATTCCAGTGGAAGCTAACAGATACCAGTGCAAAGGCGATATAAATCGGCCTGGCCAGCGGGATATAAATTTTACGTAAAATATAAAACCGGCTGGCACCTTCCACGACAGCCGCTTCTTCCAGTACCACAGGAATGCTTTTAAACGTCTGGCGCAGCAGGAAGATGGCAAAGGCCGAGGCGAAATAGGGTAAGGCAATGCCAGTCAAGGTATCGCGCAACCCGAGCGCGCCAATCGTTTTGTAATTGTTGAGGATCAACACATCGGGGCTGATCATCAGCTGTAACAGGATAAGCGCAAATAAAACCCCCGAATACTTCAGGCGAAAACGCACCAAAGCGTAAGCCGCCATGGTGGCCAGCACCAGCTGACATACGACGATCATTAACACCAGCAAAATGGTGTTGAGAAAGTAGCGGGCAAAGGGCGCAGCGTGCCAGGCGTCAATAAAATTCTGCAGCGTCAGGGGAGCAAAGAGCGTAAAGCTCCCCTGCTCTGCCGCGGGATGTATCGCCACCCACAGCGCGACCAGGATGGGAAGTAACCATAGCACTGCCATCAGCCAGATAACGGCATTCAGGCACAGGCGACCAACAGCACATTGAGGCTTCATTGATAATGGGCTCGCTTGTCCAGTAACCTAAACTTAACCACAGCAATAGCCGCTAAAATCAGCAGTAACACCACGGTCATTGCCGCCGCTGCCGGTAAATCCCAGTAACTGAATGCGGTGCGGTAGATGTAAAACAGTAACAGGCTGCTACTGTTGTCCGGGCCGCCATTGGTCATGGCAATCACCTGATCGACAATGCGAAATGCGTTCATTGATGCGTTGATTAGCACAAATAACGTGGTCGGCATCAGTAATGGCCACTGGACACGCCGGAAGAAATATCCGTGAGATGCACCTTCAATTTGTGCCGCTTCACTCAGTCGCGGATCAATCTGCTGCAGAGCGGCCAGATAGAAGATCATAAAGAATCCGGCTTCACGCCAGACGGAGACCGCCATCAGACACCACAGCGAGGTGCCTGGCTCCCCGAGCCAGTTAATGGGGGCAAAGGAAAACAGCGCCAGCAGCTTGTTCAGCAGGCCAAGCTGCGGCGTGTAAAAAAACAGCCACAGGTTGGCAATGGCAATCATTGGCAGCAGAGAAGGAATAAAAAACGCCGCACGAACCACCGCATTCCCTGCCAGCCGCCGGTTAACGGCCAGCGCCATCAGTAAAGCCAGCGTGACCGCCAGCGGAATAGTGATCAGGGCATACAGCAGGTTATTCCACAACGAGCGGATAAACACATCGTCATCCAGCAGCGCAGCATAGTTATCCAGCCCAACAAACTGGGCCGGATGACCATTACGTGAGGCGCTGAACAGACTTTCCCACACCGTCGCCAGTGCAGGATAGTGGGTAAAGAGCAGCAAAAAAACCAGTGCCGGTAAAATCAGCAGATAGCCACACAGCTGTAATGACCCGCCACCAGAGCGAGAGGCTGACGCTGCCGGTGTAAGAATGCGCATCGCCATAGCGTTACTGGTAAGCCTTCAGCAAACGATCGGCCTGTTTCTGCGCCGCTTCCAGAGCTTCTGCTGGTGTTTTAGCCTGGGTAATGGCGGCTTCAATGGCGTGGTTCAGCGCCTCCTGAATTTGTACGCTGTTGTAGGTCGACAGTTCTGGCTGGGCATATTTGAGTTGCTCACGAGCCACCAGCGCCTGGGGTACCTGTTTCACATACGCTTCCATTGCCGGTGTTTCCCATGCGGCGGGAGAGGTCGCCACGTAGCCGGTGGCAATACTCCAGCGAGCGGCCTGTTCAGGGGCGGTGACCCAACGGATAAATTCCATTGCCGCTTTCTGCTGCGCTGCCGATGCATTTTTGAAGACGTAAAGATTCCCGCCGCCGGTTGGGCTACCGCGCTGGGTTTTTTCAGGAAGCATTGCGATGCCAAACGGGAATTTGGCATTTTTGCGCACGACACTCAGGTTCCCGGTGGTCGTCACCATCATCGCAGTTTTGCCACTGAGAAAATCCTGCGGCGTCGTGCCCCAGGCGATAGCGCCTTTCGGTGAAACGCCTTCTTTCTGGCCTAAATCGGCCAGCCATTGCAGCGTTTCACTATTTTTAGGTGTATTAAAATAGACGGCGGTGCCCTTGCCGTTATCAAGATGCGCGCCGTTTGTCGCAGCAAACCCCTGAAACACCCAGTAGCCATTGGGCGTAGTCGGGATTTCAATGCCCCACTGGCTGACGTTATCACCGTCTTTCACGACCAGTTTTTTACCAAAGTCCACCACCTGCTGCCAGTTCGCCGGCGGTGTATCCGCATCCAGACCCGCTTTTTCAAACGCCTGCTTATTCCAGTACAGCACCACCGTCGAGCGCTGAAAAGGAACGCCCCACACTTTACCGTTGATATGACGCAAAAAAGCAGGATAGAAGCTGTCGATCCATTTTTTACCGTCATCGTCCTTTGCCAGGTCGCTGGCCGCCACAATGGCACCCGCGTCCATCAGTGAATAGGCTTCGATATCACCAATGACCGCCATTTGCGGTGCATTACCGCCGCGAAACGCAGTCAACGCTTTGGTCACCGTCGTGGCGTAGTCACCGGTATATACCGGCTGAATACTGACTTCAGGATGAATTTTTTCGAAATCAGCGACCAGTGCTTCGACGGTGTGGCTGATTTCTCCGCCCACCGCGATGGGATAGTACATCTGCAACTTAACCGGATCGGCGGCAAAAACCGACGCGCTCGTTGCGATAAGCAATGCAGGAAGCAGATGTGACAGACGAATGGCAGACATGATTTTCCCTTAGGTAAAAAGACCGTTAAACCGCATATTTTTTGGATGACACAGACATCAGCTGCTCAGCGTGCAAACAGCGTTTACCGCTATCAGTTGAAAACAGGTATTGCTTATCGGCAGGCCATTGCAGCCCGGTCAGGCTTCCCTCGATAAACCGTTTCATTCCCGGAACCGTGACGGTTAACGACGCATGGCTGTGAGCAAGCTGGCACTGTAATAAGGTGTCCGCCCCCATATATTCATAACTCACGACGTTGGCCGTCAGCGCCGCGCCATCGGCGTTAATGAGCTGGATATCTTCTGCCCTGATCCCAAGGCTGAGCGCGCCATTGCTAAAACCTTCAACGACGGGCTGCGTAAGCGGGCTCAGGTAGTGATTCGTGTGGTCAAAGGTCAGCGGTAAGATATTCATGGGCGGTGCGCCTATAAACTGTGCCGCAAACACACTGGCTGGATTGTTATAGAGGTTATCTGGCGTGTCATGCTGCTCAATTCGCCCCTCATTCAGCAAGATGATGCTGTCGGCCATGCTCATCGCTTCTGTCTGATCGTGCGTCACGTAGAGCATCGTCAGCCCCAGTTTTTTCTGTAAGGCACGAATTTCACGACGCATGCTTTGGCGCAGTTTGGCATCAAGGTTAGAAAGGGGTTCATCCATCAGGCACAGCGTATTGTTAGCGATAACGGCACGGCCTAACGCCACCCGCTGTTGTTGACCACCGGACAGTTGGGACGGTAAGCGATCCAGCAACGTCTCAAGTTCCATCAGCTTACTGACCTGACGCAGACGATCGGCAAACGTGAGTTTATCCTCACCACGGGCTTTTAAACCGAACAACAAATTCTCTTTGACGCTCAGATGAGGAAATAACGCATACGACTGAAACACCATGGAAAGCTTGCGCTGGGAGGGCGGTAAGTGGGTGATATCCAGATGGTTAAAACTGACCGATCCGTTGTCGGCCGTCTCCAGCCCGGCAATGGTGCGGAGTAAGGTCGATTTACCGCAGCCTGAAGGGCCCAACAGTGCAACAAACGTCCCTTCTGCGGCGTCAAAATTGATATTATCCAGCGCGATTTTCTCGCCCCAGCGTTTGGTGATGTTATGAAGCGCCAAATGGCTCATACATGCGCCGCTTTGCAAATGAGAATTGCAGTAAGCTAGCGGAGAAAAATGAACGATTTATGGCTGAAAAATGACAGAAAAATGATAAGCCTGCTTTTAATCATCCAGGCTTATCCTTCATCAGTTGCCCGTACCCTGTTTATCCCTTCAGACAGGTATCCGCCTTTCCCGTGTGGTGGCGAGGCCTGCCGCACCCTTCCCGCCAGCGTGCCACTCGCCAGAGTGGTAAAAACGCAAACCGGGTGTTATCTCAGGCACATTAGTCATGCTTAACGTCTCCAGGTTGCCTGCCCGTTAAATTTGTTATTAATCGACAGGTTAAGGCCAGTGCGGTTAAAGAGTGGCAGGCATAAATTTGTTATCCTCAGGCAACTGAATTTTAGGTTAACGTTTTGGAGCAACGATGAGCGATATTATTAACCTGTTTACCAGCCATAAAAGTGAACGCAGCTTTACCGACCAACCCGTCGACGATGCCATCCTGGATCGCATCATCAGCACCGCCTATCGCGCGCCGACTTCTGTTAATTCACAGCAGGTTTCACTGGTCGTCACGCGGGATGCCGGGAAACGTCAGGCGATCTCCCAGATTGCCGGTGGACAGCCGTGGATTGCTAAGGCCCCGGTGTTTATTACCCTGGTGCTAGACATGCATAAATCCCGTATGGCAATGGCGGCAGTAGGCAAAGAGCAGGTTGCTCAGGAAAGTATTGAGAGTATTGTTTCTGGCGCTACCGATGTCGGCATTGCGCTGGGAAGTATCATGGCAGCAGCCCGGGCAGAAGGCTTAGGCATCGTGCCCATCGGGGGGATTCGCCGCGATCCTGACGCGATGATCTCACTGCTTAATTTGCCAGAATATACGTTCCCGGTGGCGGGCGTCGTGATTGGGTATGTCGATCAACCCGCATTTCAGAAACCACGCCTGCCGATGCAAACCTTCCGTCATGAAGAAAGCTATCACACCGAAGGTCTGGAGCAGCAAATCGCGGCTTACAATGCTGAAATGGTTCAGCACTGGCAAGCAACCGGGCGTGCGGATGGCGAAAGCTGGAGCGACAGCGTGAGCGGATATTACCAGCACATCTATTTCCCCAACGTCCTGCCAGCGCTGCACAAGCAGGGATTCGGTAGCGACAAATAATCTTTACCCGCCCGGGCAATGCCCGGGCGGTTTCCCTGCCAGATCGGCTCGACGTGAGCTAGATGCTGGCCCCGTTTCGTCCCTGGTGTTTGACACGATAGAGCGCTTCATCCGCGCGTTTAATCAATAATCCTGCGCTTTCCGGTCCTTCCCCGGGCGCCGAAGACGCCACGCCAGCGCTTAACGTTACGCACCCCGTCTCCAGCCCCGTAGAAGTATGCGGTATAGCTAACGCTCTGACCGCCTCAACCACACTCAGCGCCATCCTTAATGCATCCTCGGCACGGGTATCGGCTAGCACGATGGCAAATTCTTCACCGCCATAACGGGCCGCAATATCGGTCCGACGCTGGGCGAACGTTTTCAGCACACGGCCCACCTGTTGTAAACAGGCGTCACCTGCAACGTGACCGTAGGTATCGTTGTAGCGTTTGAAATAATCGATATCGAAAAGTATCAACGATACCGGTCCTCCGCTACTGCGTCCGTGCAACAGGCTTTTTTTCAGAAAGTGGTCAAAATAACGACGGTTGGCCAGTCCGGTTAGCCCATCGGCGTTCGCCAGATTTTCCAGCGAGTGGTTGGCGGCGGTGAGTTCATCCCTGAGATGGGTTAATTCAATTTGGTAGCGTAAACTGCGCCGGGCTTCATGCCGCATTAACATCCACAGCAGGATGATCGCCATCAGTAGCACCAGACTCAGTACCACTCCCTGCACCCTGCTTTCAGCCCAGTGCACAAAAAGCCCTTGTTTATCAAAGCCGGCGGCAACGACGAAAGGATAACGGCTTGAGCTAGCGAAGCCAAAAATGCGCGTTATACCGTCAACTTCAGCCTTCCACTGACCACTACCGCGCTGTGAATTTTCGAGTAACTGATGGAAAAGCGGGCTGGATGAGAGGTTTTTACCAATGTAGCTGTCTGGCAAAGGGCGAGCATAAAGCACAGTGCTGTCTGCCAGCATCAGCGCCAGTAAATCCTTGGGGCCAATGACAAAATAATCATAGTAATGGCGAAAGTAATCGACACTCACCGTGGCAAGAAGTACACCACGGAAATCACCGTAGTTATCGCTGACGCGCAAAGAAACAGGGATCACGTAGCGTTCCGAACTGCGGCTACGTAGAGCGGGCCCGACGTGCACGCTGTTACGGGGATTATTGCGATGGTAGGCAAAATATTCCCGATCGGCGTTATTTGCTGAAGGTGTCTGCGTTAAGGAACTGGCTATCCATTTACCCTGCGCGTCGTAATAAAAGATGCCATCCATCTGAGGCAGACGGCTCTGTAAGGTGCGCATGATGTTATTGATTGCTGAAACATCCACGCCGGTCTCAGTCTGGGACTCAATTTCTCGCTGGACTTCACGCAGTGACAGTTCTGTCTGGAGAAACGTGTCTTCTGCCTGACGAGCCTGTGCCAGAGAAAGATCGATCGCGCGCTCTTCAGCTAATCGAACCGTCCTTTGCCAGTCCAGGTGAAGCGTCCAGACATTAACAACAATCACGCCAATCGTTAATAAACTCCCCGCCAGGGTAATACTTCTGAGCAGCGGCGAAATGCGCATCATTGCAACATCTTTTTTTCGACGTAATTCCATGCCGGTTTACCATTCTCTCGCTACGGGATAATGCAAAATATCAGAAACAGCGTGTTATCAATCACATCCTGACGGAATACTTATATCAGCTGTTTTCAGTTTAGAGTAAAGGAGAGGCTTCAGTATAGCGTTGCGCGCGGTCAGAAATGTGTTCAGAAGGCATGTAGCTGACTGCCGTAATAAGCAGCCGGGTCTTATCCGGGGACTACACCGATGTCACGGCGATTCTCCACGTCCACGGGGACGTGGAGAAAAAGCGACTAGCGTCGGCGACGCCACCACCAAAACAGCAGCAGTACGACCGCCAGCACAGCCACCGCTAAGCCTGCGCGGGCTAGCGGCAAGAGTAGTGATGGCTCGCCGCCCTGACGCAGTGATTTCACCCGGTCCGGGGTAATGCGCACCGCACTGTTACCGATATCCTGCATAACATAATTGGTGACGTCAGCAATTTGCGTATCATCCAGCGTATGGGCAAAGCCAATCATACCCTGCCCCTTCGCTGGCCAGACACCGCCAAGCACAGCCATGGCAACGTTATCCGCCGTAGGTTTCTCTAATACCGGATGTTTAGTCAGGGCGGGGAAACCCGTTAAGCCCTGTCCTTCCAGGTTATGGCACGAGGCACAATTATTGCGGTACACCCGCTCGCCATCCGTCATATCCGATAACATATCTGGCGTATCATCACCGGTTACTGGTGTGAGTCCGCTGGCCGGTTCCTGTACATCTGACTCGGTGTCGCTGTCTTCCTGCTCGGCGACAGGCATCAGATAGGTCGCAATCGCGTTCCGGTCTTCCGGCGTCATCCTGGAAAAGCTTTTATCGATGGCTTCAAGCATCGGACCCGCTGCGGTCGCCCCGTTATCGGCGTGACCGCTCGCCAGATAGGCAGCCAGCGATTCTCGTGACCACTGATCGTCACTCTGTAAGGTATTCGCCGTGATATCCGGCGCAAACCAGGTTCCCAAAGAAGCACCCTGTAGCGATTTGCTCTGTTGCTCCGCCATCAAAAAATTCCGCGGCGTATGGCAGGTGCTGCAGTGGGTTAATCCTTCGACCAGATAAGCGCCACGGTTCCATTCTGCCGACTGGCTGGGATCGGGCCTGAAGGGTTTCGTGTCGAGGAACAGTACATTCCATGCAGCCATACTAAAACGCAGGTTGAACGGAAAAGGCAGCGCGGTTTTTTCCGGCTGTGTGTCAACGGCTTTGACGCCATGCATAAAGTAAGCATAAAGCGCCGAAACATCGCTGTCGCTCACTTTGGCATAAGCGGTGTAAGGCATGGCGGGATAAAGATGGCTGCCATCGGCACGCATGCCCCTGCGTAGCGCATCGGCAAACTGTTTCTCGCTGTAGTCACCTATGCCGGCCGTTTTTGATGGCGTAATATTGGTGCTGAAAATGATCCCTAATGGGCTACCAATGGCATGTCCGCCGCTAAAGGGTGCCTTGCCTTCATCTGTGTGGCAGGCGGCACAATCCCCAGCGACAGCAAGGTATTCACCCCGTTTTATAAGGTCAGTCTGGCTTTCTGCCTGCGCACTGCCGTGGATTGCAGTGAGCATGAGCACCACTAAAGGCAGTAACCGACTTAATCGCTTACCCATGCTGTGTCTCCTGCAAAATCTTGTCAGCGGTGCGCAGCGCAAGCGCCATGGCGGTGAGCGTAACATTACAGGTACCAACCGTTGGCATCACGCCGGTACCGACCATGAACAGGTTTTCATGATCGTGCGCCCGTCCCCAGGCATCAGTTACGCTGGTGGCGGGATCGTTCCCCATCGACAGGGTGCCGGTGATATGTTGGCGATTGGAGAATTTGCCGCTTTTGCTGTGCTGGATATTGGTTGCGCCAAGCTTGGCCGCTATCGCGTCATAGCACTCACGCGTTTTTTCTGTGCCTTTCTGCACATAGTCATCCACATCCCAGAACAACGCAGGTGTGGGTAATCCCAATGCATCTTTATTGCGGCTTAAGGTCACGCGATTGTCAGGATTGGGGAGCTGCTCCAGCGCATTTTTAATGCTAAGACGGCGTGCCGCACGGAAACGGACTTGCTCCTGGAGTTTTTTACCAAAGTATCCCTCTTCCAGCACTTCTTTTGTCACCGCCGCCACCTGCGAGGCATTGGAGATATCCAGACGGAATGGCGCATGTTCGCGGCGGAATTCGCCGTCTCTGAACTGACCAATCGAGCACGGGCTGACAGGGCCGCGTCCCGGCCAGATCTCCTCATCTACGTCGAAGGTGACGCCAATCGCGGGATGATCGCAGAGATGACGCCCGACAGTATCCCGGGCATTGGCAATTCCCTGCGGAAATTTATCGCTGGTGGACATCAGTAACAGCTTCGGCGTTTCAATCGCGTTGGCCGCGAGGACAAATGTCTGCGCCGTGATGCGATGGCTGGTTTTATTCCAGTCATAATAGTTCGCGGCAACAATCCTGCCCTGCGCATCGTGTACAAGCTGATAAACCACCGCTTCGGTAATGACCTGGACGCCGCTGTCTTCTGCCTGTTGGGCGGCCAGCCCACCATGATACTGCGCATCAATCGGGCACAACGGCATACAGTTATTGTTGCCGCAGCAGGCTGGTCGACCATCATAACTACGGCTGTTGCGCCCCGTGCTGTCATCCAGCACGGTGAAGTCTGGCTCGAGCCGTGCCGTTACACGTTGCTGTAGCCATGACGCCGGTACGCGCTCCATCGGGAAAGGCTTGCTACGTGGCGATCCGTTATCCGGCGATCCCCCGACGCCAGCAATAACTTCCGCCTCATAGTAATAGGGTTCCAGATCCTGATAGCCAATCGGCCAGTCTTTTCCCACGCCATAACGTGTGTATTGCTGGAAATCATTGGGCACAAAGCGCCACAGTTGGGCAGCCCAGTGCCAGCTGGTGCCACCAAAGATGCGGATGTACTGTGCATTAAACGCCTGCGGGCCTAATTGCTGCAGATAGTCGTTGGGTTCAGGTGTATATCGCGGCTGCGGCGCCATGGGCGAAAAGGGATAAGGCGACATAAAGTCAGACTTAAAGGCGGAGCTACGGAAGCGCTCGACCAGCTCATCCCGGCCGACTTTCGGCCCGGACTCAAGTAATACAACGGTTTTACCGGCTTTAGCCAATCGGGTAGCCAGCAATGCGCCATTCACGCCCGCGCCAATCACGACGACATCAGCCGACTCATTCTTCTTCATTGATGACATTACTCTTAAAAAGGATCACGGTTGACTCGCCCAACTGCCACAGACGCCATATGAGAAGCTCGGCGGAACCAGTTTGTCATTGACGACCTGATTCGCAAGGGTGTTGATGTAGGTGATGTATCGCGCATTTTTACCTTTCCCCACCACCCCGGTGTACCAACCGCTAAGAATGGCGCCCGCCAGCTTCGCACAGCCCGCATCGCTCTCGGCAAACTGCAAACGTTCCTGTTGCAACAGATCGGTCTGACGCGTCAGCAGGTTACTTAAATGTACCAGTGCAGCCGAGAAATTCTTTTGCGTCTGGCTTAAGGTGTCATACAGCGCACTGCCCACGGTTTCGTTAAGCTCATCCCGCTGTGTGAGTTGCTGAGAAACCTGCATGAAAACGTCCAGCTCATCAGCCTGGGCGTCCGGTTGGGCGGCATTAAGGCGAGCCAGGGGGAGCAGATGTCCGGCGGCGCTGGTCACAGCCACCAGTCCGACCATCTTCAGCACGCGTCGGCGTGAATAGTGATTCATGATATCTTCCAGTAAAAGCCGCCTGTCGCTGGCAGCAAATCAGTCTGCGGAATACGGGTGATGATGAGGGTAGTGTCCATGATGTCAGACATGTCGCCGCCGGGGTTAAGAGCGAAAGCCTGACGCGTTCGCGCCTGAACCTGCGCGTAAGAGAAAATCAACTGAGGTTGCAGAATCACGTCATCCGATTCTCTCCATGCCTGCGAATCATGGACGTCTCTTTTTTAATAATCCACTGGTAATTAACCAAATCATAACAATCTGCAGAGGATAAACCTGATAGTTGTTTGGGTTATAAATATATTAAATCGATATTAAACAAATTTGATACAAAGCGGAACTCACCCGCAGAACCGGCCATGCTGCACGGCATCACGATCTCCGCTTAGCCCGTCAGCCTGTCCTGAGGCAATTGCCTCTGGGGCTGGCTGAAGTAAACTGCTCTTCTGTCCTACTGTAGCGGCAGAATTTCTCAAGGAAACGGAGTCGATAATGCCCCCTTTGCGTTTACTGTTATCAGAATCGAACGATCCCTGGTTCAACCTGGCGGTGGAGGAGTGTATTTTTCGCCAGATGCCGGCGAGCCAGCGGGTACTGTTTTTGTGGCGAAATGCAGAAACCGTGGTGATTGGTCGGGCGCAAAACCCGTGGAAAGAGTGTAATACGCGTCGAATGGCAGAGGATGGCATCAAACTGGCGCGGCGCAGCAGCGGGGGCGGAGCGGTATTCCATGACCTGGGAAACTGCTGCTTTACATTTATGGCGGGCAAACCCGAGTATGACAAAAGTGTCTCAACCGCCATCATCCTGCAGGCACTGGCAAAGCTGGGCGTGAATGCCCAGGCGTCCGGACGCAACGACCTGGTGATCGATACGGATGAAGGCGTGCGCAAAATTTCCGGTTCGGCTTATCGTGAAACCCCCGATCGTGGCTTCCATCATGGCACAATCCTGATGAATGCCGATCTGTCACGCCTGGCAAATTATCTCAATCCGGATAGCAAAAAATTACAGGCTAAAGGGATCGCCTCGGTACGTGCACGCGTAACCAATCTGCAAACCCTGGTTCCCGATATTCGCTACGAACATATCTGCCACGCTATCACTGAAGCCTGTTTTGAACATTTTGCCACGCGCTGTGAACCCGAGCACATCTCACCCGACCGGCTGCCCGACCTGCCCGGCTTTGAACAACAGTTTGCCCGGCAAAGCAGTTGGGAATGGAATTTTGGTCAGGCGCCGGACTTTTCACACGTACTGGATAATCGTTTCGTCTGGGGCGGTGTGGAAATCCATTTTGACGTTGAGCGCGGCACGATTAGCCGCTGCCAGATTTTCAGTGACAGCCTGAATCCTGCGCCTCTGGAAATGCTGGCCTCGCGCTTACAGGGGGCAGCCTATCAACCTGATGTGATGGCGCAGCACATTGAAGCGTTAAAAGCGGAATACCCACTGCAGCAACATGAACTGGACGAACTGACGCCATGGCTGGTGGCAAGCGTCAGTTAACAAGTGATGCGCGGCTGCCTTTGCCAATGCCCGCCAGCATGTGGGCAACGACAGGTGACGTTACTGCCGTGCCGTTGCCCCTTTCGCGCTTAGCTTCCTGTATTCACGCGCTGACCTATATCCTTGAGTTGCGAGTATTTTTCAAGCAGGCGCGGCCCGTCATCCAGGCTCATTGCGAACATCCACAGATAGGTCATCACGGAATAGATATGTCCTGCATCACCAATCCCTTTTCGGGTCATGGCGAGGATCGTAAAAGCAAACAGCAGCGCCGCAGCCGTACCGATGGTCAAAAAACCCAGTGCCTCACGATCGGAGAGTCCAATACGTAATCGCGCCAGTACAGCGTAGTGCTTCGCCAGTGTGGGTGCCTGTGCCATCGTCACCAGACTCACCTCTTTTTCAAGCCGGTTATTCAGACGACCAAACAACGCCTCATTCTTGCGTGAGAAGCCGGGTAAAAAACAGGCAAGAACCAACAAAATGATCACACAGCCCACGCCGGTCCAGAATTCAATCACCAGCAACATGATCGCTGCGCCGCTGATCGATGCCAGAGAAGTGATCAGCATGGGCAGATGAAGTTCGAAAAAATCCACAAACTCACGTGACAACGTCACACGAGCGGCAACCGTTGACGCATTATGCTTTTCGTGACGCTGCGCCACGATAACCGGCACCGCCAGTTCGGCATAAATACGGGCGAAGGTGCGGGTATCGACGCTGCGTCTTGCGGCTCCGATGACCCACATCGTAAATACCATGACTGCATAGAGCGCCTGCCCGGTGACAATGGCGTTTATGGCAAACCCGGCTAATAGCGGATAAAGCAGGTAGGTGACGTTTTCTGCCACGACTAAAAGCAGAGTGAGCGCGAGCTTTTTATTATGACGTCGACCTAACCTCTTTAAGGTCGCAATAGCGTTTGGTGGTGCGAGATCCGGTGGTGTCGTTCGGGAAGAACACATGATTTTCTTTTCTTAAACGGTTAGAATTGAGCGAATGCTCAAGTACCAGCGCATCGTATTTGAGCGTTTGCTCAAAGTCAATTCGGGAGTGATGATGAAAGCACCAATGGCAACATCCGGGGAAACCTTGAAAGAAAAAATCCTTACAGGCGCCGTCGCGCTTTTTATCGAAAAAGGCATTGAGAAAGCCACGACGCGGGAATTAACGGAATCGCTGGGTATATCGCGTAGCCATATTTATCACTATTTCCCTGACTGGCACACGCTTACCTTAACCGCGCTGGAACACTTCATGCAGCGCGAGTTAGAGGAATTTACCGCTGAACTGGCCGGCCTGGAACCTGAGCAGCAACTACACTGTATGATTGAAGGCCATATACCTGATACTTCAGATTCGGTCTGGCGGCTCTATGCTTCTTTCTGGCAGATGGCAGCGCATAACGCCGATTACGCAGACTTAGCCGACAAGATTACGGCAGGCTGGGATGCGCTGCTCTGTGACATTATTCGTGCTGGCGTTGCAGAGGGTTGTTTTCATACGGATGATGTCGCGCGCAGCGCGCGCCAACTCAACGCCATGCTTAATGGCTATGCTGACATGTTGAGCATTAAATCTTCGCCAGAAAAAATTGAGCAGGTCATGGCCGACATTAATCACTTTATACAATTTATGTGTTAACGGAGCGGGAAGGACGCAAAGCGTCTTTTTTTCGCGTATTGGCTTTAATGGAATGTTAAATAGAAGTTATACGAATATTCATTCTTAGCTTTTTAGTGTGTCATTCAGATGGCGTGCGTTTTACATTTTGTTGGTTGATTAATCTCAAATTTTATCGCTTATCTGTCCTGAAATGCTTGCTAACACACTTTATTTTTCGCTGGCAGATTCTCACGGGAATGCGGTAAGCAGGTGTTTTTAGGCGCTTTATTGTTTACTCATTTTAACATAAGCGGTTTACCTCGCTTCCCTTTTCGGGCTAAGTCGCTGGTTTATAAAGTAAATACATCCACAAATCCTTATAAAATTAATCATTGAGTCCTGTGTTAAAAAACCCTATATTGGCCGCGTTTTTAACACCAGCTCTAAATTTTATTCACTTATCCAACTGCAGCGTGATGCCACGCCCGGTTGTAGGAGAGATATGATGACGGATAAAGTCCGTATTGATAGTTTGAATGCGAATACATTAAACGGTAACAATGAGACTTATCTGGCCCGCCAGGCCGAGTTTGAATCAAATGTTCGAAGTTATCCGCGTAAATTACCGTTAGCGATTGCGAAAGCTAATGGTGTCTGGATCACAGACGTCGAGAACAAACAGTATCTTGACTGTCTTGCCGGTGCCGGAACGCTTGCGTTAGGTCATAATCACCCTGACGTACTGCAAAGCATCCAAAATGTCATTACCAGCGGCTTGCCGTTACATACTCTGGATCTGACCACGCCATTAAAAGATGCGTTCTCAGAATATCTGCTCTCCCTGTTACCGGGTCAGGGCAAAGAATATTGCCTGCAATTCACCGGGCCTTCCGGCGCGGATGCGGTCGAAGCGGCGCTCAAGCTGGCGAAGAAACACACCGGCCGTTCAGGTGTGATCAGCTTCTCCGGCGGTTATCACGGCATGACGCACGGTGCACTGGCTGTTACCGGCAACCTGTCACCTAAAGAAGCCGTCAATGGCATGATGCCAGAAGTCCAGTTTATGCCTTACCCGCATCTGTACCGCTGCCCGCTGGGCATTGGTGGTGACGCCGGTGTGAAAGCCCTGACCTACTACTTCGAAAACCTGATCAACGATGTTGAAAGTGGTGTCCGTAAACCTGCTGCTGTGATTCTCGAAGCGGTTCAGGGTGAAGGCGGCGTGAATCCGGCACCGGCTGAATGGCTGCAACGCATCCGTAAAGTGACGCAGGAGCACGGTATCCTGCTGATTCTGGATGAAGTTCAGGCAGGATTTGCCCGTACCGGTAAATTCTTCGCGTTTGAGCATGCCGGCATTGAGCCCGATATTATCGTGATGTCAAAAGCGGTAGGCGGCGGTTTACCGTTAGCCGTGCTGGGGATCAAAAAGCAGTTTGATGCCTGGTCACCGGGCCATCATACCGGCACGTTCCGTGGCAACCAGCTGGCGATGGCGACGGGCCTGACAACGCTGAAGCTGCTGAAAGAAAACAATATCGCTGACAGCGTCGCGAAAAAAGGTGAGTGGCTGAAAGGCAAACTTGGCGAACTGCAGCAACGCTATCCGGCCATCGGTAACGTGCGTGGTCTTGGCCTGATGCTCGGTATTGAAATGGTCAAGCCAAACGACGCGCAGGATCATATGGGCTGCTACCCGGCTGACGGTGATTTATCCGCTCTCGTTCAGAAAAAATGCTTCGAAAATGGCCTGATCCTTGAGCGCGGTGGACGCCACGGCAGCGTATTACGTCTGCTGCCTTCCCTGCTGATCAATCATGATGAAATGCAGGTCTTCCTGGATAAATTTGAAAGCGCCCTGCTTGCCGCTGGCGTCGAAGCAGTTTGAGTGGAGTAAAGTCGATGTCACGGTCAAATCCAATTCTGGCGTCCTCAGTGCAAAGCACTGAGGCTTACCAGCAGGCTATCGCACAAAGCAGTGCGGCAGTCGTTAAGTGGCTGGAACAGCCTGAGATGTATCAGGGTAAAACGGTTGCAGAACTGCGCGAACGCATCAAGCTGGACTTTAATCCAGAGGGCCTGGGCAACCAGGTCGCCATCGAACGCGCGATTGAGTATTTCCTGAAAGACAGCCTGTCGGTGCATCATCCGCAGTGTGTTGCGCATTTGCATTGCCCTAGTCTGGTGATTAGCCAGGCGGCTGAAGTGCTGATTAACGCCACGAACCAGAGTATGGATTCGTGGGATCAGGCACCCTCTGCCACCCTCATTGAAATGAAGCTGATCGAATGGCTGCGTTCCCAGGTTGGCTATCAGGCGGGCGATGCCGGCGTGTTCACCAGCGGCGGAACCCAAAGCAATCTGATGGGTTTGATGCTGGCGCGTGACGCGTTCTTTGCCCGTCAGGGTCATTCTGTACAGCAGGACGGTCTGACTGGCGATCTCAGAAAGATCAAAGTCTTTTGTTCAGAGAATGCCCACTTCTCAGTGCAAAAGAACATGGCGCTGCTCGGCTTAGGCTACCAGTCCGTGACGTTGGTGAAATGCGATGCGTTTGCACGCATGGACATGACCGATCTGTCGGAGAAACTGGCACAGGCCAGGGCCAACAACGAACAGGTGCTGGCCATTGTCGCGACGGCAGGCACCACCGATGCCGGTGCCATCGATCCGCTGCGTGATATCGTCAAACTGGCCGCAGAACAACAAATCTGGGTGCACGTTGACGCGGCCTGGGGCGGCGCGCTGCTGCTGTCAGAGAAATATCGTCATTACCTGGATGGCCTGGACCTGGTGGATTCCGTGACGCTGGACTTCCACAAACAGTTTTTCCAGACCATCAGCTGCGGGGCTTTCCTGTTAAAAGAAGCCCGTCACTACGAGTTGATGCGCTATCAGGCTGCGTACCTGAACTCTGAGTTTGATGAAGCGCAGGGCGTGCCAAATCTGGTCTCAAAATCGTTGCAGACCACCCGCCGTTTCGATGCGTTGAAACTGTGGATGGGGCTGGAAGCCCTCGGCCAGAAACAGTATGCCGAGATCATCGATCATGGCGTAACCCTGGCACAGCAGGTCGCTCAGTTTATTGAGCAGCAAGATGCGCTGGAGTTGGTAATGAAACCACAGCTGGCGAGCGTGCTGTTCCGTTATCGTCCACAGCCGCTAACGGGCTGGAGCGATGCAGACGTTGCCCTGTTCAATCAGCGTATTGGTGATGCGTTGCTGGAATCGGGTCGCGCCAACGTTGGCGTAACCGAGCACAACGGTGTGACCTGTTTGAAAATGACATTGTTGAATCCAACGGTCACGCTGGAGGATATTACTGTCCTGCTGGCGCTGCTGGAGAAGACCGCCGAATCATTGCGCTAAGTGCGATAACCGTCCGGTGACACTGTCACCGGACGGTTGTTTTCTGCCAGATCTGCCTACTGCAATCATCGCCTTACCAACTGTCGCCGATATTAAAGCGGCATTTCCCCTGGTACCTGTTCCATTTTACTGGCTGACAACCGTGGCGTCGTCAGCTGTGTGCTCTGGAGACAACACGTTCATCCTTCATTGCAGCCCTTGTTGACGTCCTGCAGGGTAAACCGTCTTCCCCTCGGTCTTTTTTAAAGCGAAGAGCCGGCAAGATGCCGATGTTGCGTATTCCTTTCCAGGCCCTGCCACCGGGAAAAACGCGCCAGATCAATGCTGCCCATCGCTGACGTTAATCATCTCTGAAACGCACCTGAAACAGTTCTGTTAACGCAGGAAGCATGTTATAGCACTGCGAAAAACGCCATCCGCCAACGGCTTCACGCAGCGATCTCAGTGGCCGAAAACAGCGAGTACTTCCGACCAACAGAGGATACTGTCCGTCTGTTAATGAACGGAGGATGAAATGAAATACCGAATCTCAGGCCTGAAAGCCGATCCCTTTATCCATCTTTATGGACAGGATGAAGGCTATTTAAAACAACATGGGGTGATAAGAAAAAAGGTCGATAGTCATCCTGGCTATCCCGACAGAATTTCCCTACGCGATATCCCGGCAGGCGAAACCGCGCTGCTGATTAATCATCTCTATCAGCCGGCACAAACGCCCTATTTTGGTTCTCATGCGATCTATCTTTGGGAAAACTGGACCCAGCAGGGAATTTACACAGATGAAATACCTGCGGTCATGACGCACCGGCTGCTTTCGTTACGGGGTTTTGATGGGCATGATTATCTGACGCAAGCAGACGTCTGTGAAGGAAGCGCCGCAGACGAGATGATAATGCGTTTTTTTGCCAACCCGGCGGTCTGTTATATCCAGGTGCACAATGCAAAACAGGGATGTTATTCCTGTCTGGTTGAACGCATTACGTAACCTCTTTACCGCATCCGTGCAGCAGATCTTCAGGGCAAGCAGGGTTTATGTTCAGTAAACACTTGCGCCATGCAACGCCATCCCGCAGGATCAAGGTTTGACAGCATTAAGCGGAAAGACGATGAACGTTCACGCCTCTAAAGATCCCCTGCATGGCATTACGCTTGAAATGCAGGTCAACAGCCTGGTCGAACAGTATGGCTGGCCTGAACTGAGCAAGCGTATCAATATTAACTGTTTTAAAAGCGATCCCAGCGTAAAGTCCAGCCTGAAGTTTTTGCGCCGAACGCCCTGGGCGCGTGCCGAAGTGGAAGCGCTCTATCTGGCTTCATTGAGTGAATCTGAGCCGGATTCTGCGCCCCCAGCCGCTGATGATCCCTGGGCTAACTGGCGCGGCGATAAAACCTGATAATTTTTACCGCATTGTTTAGACGTAAAAAAAGCCCGCGTCATCAATGACGCGGGCTTCGTTTTTTCTCAATTACAGCATTACAGCGCCATATCGTGCTTAGCCGAGGCTGGAGCAGGTGCTTTTTCGCTTTTGGCGGCAGGTGCTTCAGTTGGCTGATTTCCCATCTGAATAACCGGTGGCTTGGTCAGCTGCAGCGTTGCTGCTGTTTCATCCCAAACCTGCTGCGTGAGCGCAGGATTGTCGTTAAGTTTCTGACCATAGGCAGGAACGATTTTACGGATTTTTTCCTGCCATTCTGCTGACTTGAATTGTTCAGGGAACAGTTTCTGCATCACATTGATCGCGATGGGCGCGGCGGTCGACGCGCCAGGCGATGCGCCCAACAAGGCGGCAACGGTTTTCTGCTGATCGGTCACGATTTCCGTACCCAGTTTCAGCACGCCGCCTTTCTCCGCATCTTTCTTGATGATCTGTACGCGCTGACCGGCCTGAATCAGTTTCCAGTCTTCTTTCTTCGCGTCAGGATAGTACTCTTTCAGCGCGGCGAAACGGTCATCATCGCTCAGCATAACCTGACCGATCAGGTATTTCACCAGGTCGAAGTTATCCATGCCCACGTGCGTCATCGGCATAACGTTGCTGGTGGTCGTAGTGCTCAGTAAATCAAACAGCGAACCATTTTTCAGGAACTTGGTTGAGAACGTTGCAAAAGGTCCAAACAACACTACACGTTTACCATCAAGATAGCGGGTATCCAGATGCGGAACCGACATCGGTGGTGCGCCTACCGACGCCTGACCATAGACTTTCGCTAAATGGCGATCGGCAATGGCAGTGTTCTCTGTGACCAGGAAAGAGCCCCCGACCGGGAAACCTGCATAGTTGTCGGCTTCCGGAATACCGGTTTTTTGCAGCAGTTTAAGCGCACCACCACCTGCACCAATAAACACATATTTCGCGTCGACAGTACGTTCGCCGCCGTTTTTGGCGTCTTTGATGGTAACGTGCCAGGAATTATCACCGTTACGTTTGAAATCGGTCACTTCTGAAGAGGTTTCCAGACGGAAATTATCGTTCTTCTTCAGGCTGCCAATTAACTGACGGGTAATTTCACCGTAGTTAACATCGGTTCCCACTGGCGTCCAGGTTGCTGCCACTTTTTGTTGTGGATCGCGCCCTTCCATGACCAGCGGTGCCCACTGTTCAATCTGCTTGTGATCGGTTGAGAATTTCATTCCCTGGAACAGCACGGTTTTCTGCAGCGCAGCATAGCGTTTGGTCAGGTAATCAACATTATCACCCCAGACGAAGCTCATATGCGGCGTTGAGTTAATGAACGAGCGCGGGTTATTTAACACGCCATCTTTAACCTGAGAACTCCAGAACTGGCGAGAAATCATGAATGCTTCATTGATTTCCAGTGCTTTGGTCACGTCGATAGAACCGTCTGCACGCTCGGGCGTGTAGTTCAGCTCCATATTGGCAGAGTGGCCGGTGCCGGCATTATTCCAGCCATTAGAGGATTCCAGCGCAACACCATCAAGCTTCTCAACCATGATCTGTTTCCAGCCAGGCTGCAGCTCTTCCAGCAGGGTGCCCAGAGAGGCGCTCATGATACCGCCGCCGATCAGCAGGACATCTGTTTTTTCTGGTGAATTTTCAGCGTGGGTAACTGAAGAAACGAGTAACGCTGCAAGCGACAATGCAGGTACAAATTTAGTTGATTTAATCATTCGGGATCTACGATTTTTGTGGAGAACTGGTTAAAAAAAGTCCCGAAATTTTAAAATATTGTTATTGCGTAGTTAATATGAAAATAGTTAAAAAATTAAAAGGCAGGATGGTGCAGTTAATTTAGTTACAAAAGGTTAACTTTGTTATCGATATATTTTAACCACACAATAAACGGGCGTTTCGCAATATTCAATGCCTTAACACAAATATTCTGTGTGAGGCTAAAAAACAATGATAAGAGCAGATCCGGCCTTACTCTGCGTCACTATTAGCCTGGTGGGCAAGCGTAGCGGAGCCTGAAGGGCTTTTACAACTGTTCGCGAATAAACGCCGAATGGCTATTTACATTGTCTGGCAATAGCCTGCCGCTACGGGCACCGCTTAGTGACGGATCAGCGCGAGGTCGTCTTCGTTCAGCCCGGTCATTTTCATTACCGTCTCACGATCAAGGCCGCTTTGCAGCATTGTGCGGGCAATTTTCAGTGTCGCTTCGCGTTCCCCTTCACAGCGGCCTTCTTCGCGACCCAGCTGGATGCCTTTTTCCATGCCTTTTTCAATCCCTTTTTGTTCAAGCTGTTGTGCAATGGTCATCAGTGCATCTCCGTGTTGCGGCACGCGATGTGCCAGTTCTCTTACCAACGCTTCAGCATCGGCGGTTTCGCCCGCCTGCACAATGTAGTGTATCAGCGATATGACCTGTGATGAAGAAAGATAGCCCGCCAGCAATACTGGGACCAGCTTATCCACCAACTCGGCTAAATCACGCTGGTGAATATGCTTCTGCAGCAGGGTTAGTGCCGCCATACTGCGGTGCTCAGCAATCTCCTCGTCAGGAATAATGGTGACATCCACCAGCGGGAAAGCCTCGCCGTATAGCCTGCTGGCCAGCGCAGGATCGGTAAACTCATCCAGCCAGCGCGTGGAATAAGGATACGGGCTACGTTTACCGGTATAGAACAAGACCGGAATCACCAGCGGTAATGTTTTATGGCCGGCTTCAAGGTGGCGCTGCATCGCGGCCACAGCGTAACGCAGCAATCTGAATGCCATGTGCTTATCAGGTGAGGACTGATGTTCGATCAACACATGAACGTAGCCATCGTCGCCATGGGTGGTTTTCAGACTGTACAACACGTCACTGAAATATTGGCGTAGGTCATCTTCAACGAATGATCCTGATTCGAGTTTTAACGTGCTAAGGTCGCAAACCGCCCGTAATTCCGCAGGCAGGTGCAATTCCATAAAATCCCGCGCAATCTCTGGCTGTGTAAGAAACTGTCGGAAGGTCGCATCGTGAGGCGTGGGCGTCGTGTTTTTTTTCTTCATCTTTCCTGACTCTGAAATCGCATCCTGGTGTAAAGGGAACGCGCGAAAAACCGAATTTGTCGATTCATACAGACATTTTGCACAGCACACGCTGATTTACCTGCCATGCTGTCAGTAGGAGCCACAAGCGTTGCTCGTTATCATGCCAGACATACGCGGTCGAAAGCACGCTAACCGGCTTAATTTGCCGGATGTCAGGCTCAAACTGTACTGGTGCCACGACTTCGCGTATGTTGCACCGCGACCCTTAACACTTCTGATGCTCACTATGAATGTATCCCGGCCACACCGTTCGTCAAAAAAGCGCCCGATGAAGCTCAGCACCTTATCGTCACTGATGATGGCAGCCGTGCTGATGACCGTATTACTCAGCGTCCATCTGCTTTACTACATTCAAATCGATAATTTCACACGCTCGCATGTGAAAGATAAAGCGTTGGCGGTGGCACGGACCCTGGCTGACAGCCCTGAGATTCAGCAGGCGCTGACCCGGCCTGACGGCAGCGCTATCATCCAGCCCATTGCGCAGGCAACGCGTAAACGTAACGATTTGCTGTTCGTCGTGGTAACCGATATGCGCGGCATTCGTTTTTCTCACCCGAACCCTGAAGTGGTTAATCAGCACTTCGTCGGGGACGATATCAATCCGGCGCTGCGTGGCAGGGAAAATGTCGCGGTCAATCATGGCGTACTGGTTGAAGCACTCAGAGTCTTCACGCCTGTTTTTAATCAGGCGCATCAGCAAATTGGTGTGGTGGCGATAGGGATTTCTGTTAACGATGTCGCGGCGCAGATCGCCAAAAGCCGCTGGAATATCCTCTGGACGGTACTGTTTGGTGGCCTGGTTGGCATGCTCGGCATTTTAATCTTAGTGAAACGCCTGAAGCGCATCTTACTGGGATTAGAACCTTATGAGATCTCCAGCTTGTTTGAACAGCGTCAGGCTATTCTCGATTCCATCAAAGAGGGCGTGATTGCCGTTGATGATCAATCCCGCGTCAGCCTTATCAACCAGGCCGCTCAGCAGCTGTTAAAAGAAACCACCCGCGAAGCCTTTCTGAGCGGCGACCGCGTGCCGGAAAACGCACAAATGCTGACCCACCTGCGCGAAGCATTACATGATGGCAAGGCCTCGTATGACGAAGAACTGAACGTACGGGGCAAAATACTGATCAGTAACACCGTGCCGGTGCGGAGCCGCGACAGCATTATCGGCGCGGTAAGTACCTTCAGGGATAAAACAGAAATCAGTCAGCTGATGCAGCGTCTTGATGGCATGGTAAACTATGTCGATGCACTGCGGGAACGCTCCCATGAGTTCATGAACAAACTCCATGTGATCCTTGGGCTGCTGCATATGAAAAACTATGCGCAGATGGAAGAGTACATTCTTAAAACGGCCAATAACTATCAGACAGAGATTGGCTCGCTGCTGCAGAAGATTAAGTCGCCTGTCATTGCGGGCTTCCTGCTGAGCAAAATTAACCGCGTGACCGATGAAGGCCATCAGTTGATCCTGAGCGAAGCCAGCTATCTGCCCGACAACGGCAGTGAGCAGCAAGTCGCCGCATTAATCACGGTGCTGGGGAATCTGATTGAAAACGCGCTTGAAGCGCTTGATCCGGAAGTGGAAGGGGAAATCCATGTCATGCTGCATTATCAAAACGGCTGGCTGTCATGTGAGGTCAGCGACGACGGCCCTGGGATTCCTGCCGATCAGATAGCCGCTATTTTCGAACGCGGCGTCTCTACCAAAGGTGAAGATCGTGGCGTTGGACTGTTTTTACTCAAGCAACAAACGGAAAGCCTGGGCGGTAACGTCAGCGTTGAATCCGAGCCGGGCGTGTACACCCAGTTCCTGGTTCAGCTTCCGTGGGAAAGAGGAAATATTAACGAATGATCAATGTGTTAGTTGTAGACGATGATGCCATGGTGGCCGAGCTGAACCGATGCTATATCGGGCAGATTGACGGTTTTACCTGCTGTGGCACTGCGTCCACCTTACTGCAAGCCAAAGAGCGACTGTTAAAGACAGATCCGGCCGTTGATCTTATTTTGCTGGATATTTATATGCAGCAGGAAAACGGACTGGACCTGTTACCCGAGCTGCGTAGTGCAGGTCGCCCGATTGACGTCATTATCATCTCTTCTGCTGCCGATGCGGCGACGATCAAAACGTCTCTGAATTATGGTGTCGTCGATTATCTGATTAAACCGTTTCAGTTTTCGCGCTTCGAAGAAGCCCTGACCGGCTGGCGCCAGAAAAAACGATTGATGGATAATCATCAGTTTTATCAGCAAGCCGATGTCGATCAGCTGTTGCACGGTAATCAGGCCAATGCCAACGAGACAAAACGTCTGCCAAAAGGGCTGACGCCGCAGACACTGCGCACCCTCTGTTTATGGATTGATGCGCATCCCGGTACAGAGTTCTCGACCGATGAGCTGGCAACCGAGGTGAATATATCGCGCGTATCCTGTCGTAAGTATTTGATTTGGCTGGCTCAGAGCAATATTTTATTTACCAGCATCCATTATGGTGTAACGGGTCGACCGGTTTATCGCTATCGTCTGCAACCTGAGTACCACGCGCTTTTACGCCAGTACTGTCAGTGATGAAGCTGATAGCTATTATCCAGTAAGGTGAAGCTGAAGTGGTGTTGTGACGAACAAATGACCTGCTTGTCGCGCGTCACGAAGATGGCTTCAATGTCAGGAAAGGTTTTCAGATAGTCGATGCCCTTTTCAACGCCCATGCCATAAATCAGCGTGGTGAAAATATCACCATCGATTGACTGGTCCGAAATAATGGTCACGCTAAGCAGTTCATTATCCAGCGGATAGCCGGTATGCCGGTCAAGAATATGGTGGTAACAGACGCCGTCCCGTTCGAAGTACCGCTCATAGATGCCGGACGTCACTACTGATTTGTTGACCACATGAATGACGCCAATCAGCGCATCCTGCGCTGCAAATGGAGTTTTCAGACCGATAGCCCATCCTTGCTGCGGCGCATCGCGTGGTGCGCCCAACGTCTGCACGTTGCCGCCAAGGTTAATCAGGGCACTGTCCACGCCATGCTGCTGCAAAAATGCCTGCACACGATCGGCGATGTAGCCTTTGGCGATCGCGCCTAAATCAATCTCCATCCCCGCCTTTTTCAGAAAGACTGCACGACTGTCAGCATCAAGCTCAACGTTCTCCGGATCGGTTAAGGGCAACGTCGCCAGCAAGGTCTTCCGGGCAGGAACGCTGTCGCCCTGAAAGCCAATCTTCCAACATTTTACCAGCGGACCGATCGCCAGATTAAAACTGCTACCTGGCAACAGGCTGACCGTTAACGCGCGCTGAATCAAATCAAAGACGGGTTGACTGACGCTCACAGGATGCAGACCTGCAGCATGGTTAACAGCCATCACTTCGGAGTGCGCCCGGTTAACCGTCAGCAGATTCTCATACTGTTTGATTAACCTGAAAGCCTGAGCGGCAAGCTTTTCGTCATGATCAAACAGCTTAAGCAGAATGGGCGATCCCATCAGGACGGCAGAATAAGCATAAACTTGCGAATCGGTTTGCATAAGCGACACGGCCCTGAATGAAATAAAACCGGCATCTGCGTGCTGGCAGATGCCGGATGTCACGGCTTAACGTTTGGCAAAAGCCGCTGCGTTTGCGCCGGCCAGAATACCGAAGATGATGATATCCGCAACGGCGTTACCGCCGATACGGTTTGCACCGTGAATACCGCCGACGACTTCACCGCACGCCCAGGCACCGTTGATGGCCTGTTTTTCACTGTCAAGCACCGCCGTGGTGGTATCGATGGTGACACCGCCCATCGTATGGTGAACGCCAGGGGCGATACGAATGGCATGGAAAGGCCCTTCATTCAACGGATGGCGCAGCGCCGTCTGTCGGTCAAAATCGACGTCTTTCTGTTGCACAACAAACCCGTTGTAGCGTTGCAATGTGTCTTTCAGCGTCTGATGATCCATATTCAGTTTCACTGCCAGTTCACCGACGGTGGGAGCACTGATGACAAAACCTTTGGCAATATACTCATCAGCCGCTTTGTTATTCATACGGACCTGCTCGTCAAACACAATCCAGGCGCTTTTCTCTGGCAGCGCAATAATCTGTGCCGAGACTTTATCGCGGGTTTCCATTTCATTACAGAAACGCTGTCCCGCCTGGCTGACCAGAATGGCCCCACCGCCACGAATGGACTCGGAAACCAGATAGGACGTTGTCTGTTCAACCGTTGGGTGAATCTGAATTTCACCCATGTCCACGGTATCTGCGCCGATTTTTTGCAACATTGCGATGCCCGCGCCGGTGGCACCTTTATGGTTAGTGGTAACAAAGCCATCCAGCTCAGGACGGTATTTGACCACCATTTCCCGGTTAGCGCTGAAACCGCCCGTTGCTACGATGACACTTTTCGCATTGAGGATGCGGCTGTCGTTGTATTCGTCCACCACTTTCACACCGCTGACCGCCCCATTTTCAAACAGGATTTCCTCTACGGCAGTTTCCAGCAACACATCGATGTTGCGGTTATTGATATTTTTCACCAGCCCACTGATCAGGAAGCCCCCTACCGCTGAGCGGTCGGCAGGACGGTGTGTACGGTCAATACTCATGCCACCGGTGATGGTAATGTCATTCAGTTCAATACCGTGATCAGCCAGCCAGTCAATTGCCTCGGGCGCCAAATCCACAAATTCGCGCAACAGGGTTGGGTTATTTTTAAATTTGCCCCCCTTGAGGGTTTCTTCATAAAACAGTTCTTTACTGTCTTCAATCCCTTTTAGTTTCTGAAAGCGCGTTTCAGCCGCATTCATTCCGACAGACGCTTTAATGGTGTTGCCGCCGATAGTGGGCATTTTTTCAATGACAACCACTTTGGCGCCTTCATCATGAGCCTGAATAGCCGCAGCCAGCCCGGCACCACCACTTCCCACGACCACGACATCATACTGCTGCGGCGCGTTCGGATTGCCGCCCTCCTCAATCACATGGGCTTTGTTGGATGTGGTCATCGCACGTGAAACCGCTTTTTTCAGCGCCTCACTCTGCGTTGTGGCACCGGTGATAGCATCCACGTGCGGGCTGTTAGCCACCAAAATACGATTACGCAGGCTTTCAAACGTGGTGGTGAAGTCGACGTCGAGCGTATCGTCCGGCACCAGAGAAATATCCGTAATACGGTCAGTATCCAGCGTGACGTTGATTTTCAGCTTCAGCGCCTCGGCCTCCACTTTCTCCTGATAAACCCCGGCTTTGTATTTACGTCCGGTTTCGCTCATGTCACGAATCATCGCGTCAACCAGCGAGAAGCGCCACAGCGGCTCAGGGATCAGTAACGCTTCACGTTTGTTACTGTCGATATAGAGTTCGAGGTGCTCATTATTGATGATGCGGTCTGTCCAGTCTGGATAAGCGATACAGGCTTTCCCGATCGCAACCAGGTCGTAGCCTTTTTCCAGCGCTTTCTCTGCATCTTCTTTGTTTATCACGCCGCCAACACCAATCACCGGCACTTTTGCCAGGGTTGCGGAGCGCATGGCGACGAACTTTTCAATAAGCGGCGTCGGATCGCGGGTATCTACGATTGACGGGCGCATGAGCTGTCCAACGGAAAAGTGAACATAATCCAGCCCGCGTGCCGCCAGCTTTTCCAGTAAGTACAGGGTATCCTCAAAGCGGATACCCGGAACTTCAATTTCTTCAGGGGAAAAGCGATAGCCGATAATAAATCCGTTATGCGCAAATCGCGCGGCCATTTTATGGGTGATTTCCAGGACTTCTAAGGGAAACCGGGCACGGTTATCGCGGCTGCCGCCCCACTTATCCTCGCGTTGGTTTGAATTGGGGGAGTAAAACTGCTGAATCAGATAGGTATTTGCACCATGGATTTCCACACCATCAAAACCGGCTTTGATGGCGCGGTTAACGGCATCACCAAACTTGGTGATCATGGTTTCGACTTCCTCAGCCGTTAATGCACGTGGTGTCGTTGCGCCTTCCCGCGGTGCGGCAATCGCGCTTGGAGCAACAGGCGTTTTACCGCCTATTAGCTCAGGCTCAACCATGCGACCACCATGATAGATCTGTAAAATCGCTGTCGATCCTTCTTGCTTGATGGCGTCAGCGATTCTCTTTAAACCCGGTATTTTGTTATCACTGTCGATGGCAATGGCACCTGGAAACGCGGGGCCGTGCGGATCGATAAAGCAGCATTCAACAATGACCGTTCCGATACTGCCAGCACGGGCACGATAATATTCAACCAGTTCACTGGTGACGGTTCCGTCATAAAATCCCGTACAGGTTGTCATCGGTGCCATTATCAGGCGATTTTTTAAAACCGCGCCCCGCGGCAAAGTAATGGGATTGAGAATGGGGGTGAGTGTATTCATTGCGATTAACTCCAAAATTTCAAAAGCTGGGAATTTTTTGCGGACGCTATTTTATTAATAATTAAGTGGTCCGATGTCATGACACTAATATACCAATTATTTTAGTTTCATAAGCTATAATTTTAATTATTTAACTTTTAAATATTTCTGACTGGCTATTTGCGAAAAACGAAATCGTAATGTATATTTATTGTTAACCAATAGTTAACTAAAATCAATTGAAAGCATAAAATTAAAAAATAACCAATAAAAACAACAGATTAAAAAGGTATTTTTGTTGACCATCATTCAAAAAACCGCCAAAAAACTTTATTAATTAATATATTTAATCTATTTATACGTTATAAAAAATATGATTGTTAAAAAATTAAAAATATAATTTAACTTACTTGATCTGGATCAATATTTTATTTGGAATAAATCGCATCATATCGACATGACCTCTTAAAGTTTCTGCATCGCACTCGTGGAAACGCTTAAAAAATATAAAGCATCACGGTTTATTCGCATAAACAAGAATAAAAAGGCAAGTATTGATGAATAGCCGGGACGCAGATCGAATTATCCTTAACACGTAGAAAAATACTATGAAAACACTCTCAAACGTCAAAGAGCCCCCAAAAGCAGCCCCTGCAGCTGCGGGCAAAAATAAAGCGCTGATGTTAATTCTACCGATTGTGGTAGCCGTGCTTTTATTACTTGTTCCCGTGCCATCAGGTCTTGAGCCTTATGCATGGCACTTCTTTGCTATCTTCGTTGGCGTTATCGTCGGGCTGATTTTTGAACCGTTACCCGGCGCAGTAATTGGCCTGACCGGGGTGGTCGTCATTGCCCTGTTCAGTCAGTTTCTGCTTTTTAGCCCGGCAGAGCTGGCCAATCCCAAATTTAAGCTGGCCACCGAGTCATTCAAATGGGCGGTGAGTGGCTTTGGTAACTCAACGGTGTGGCTGATTTTCGGCGCATTTATGTTTGCCGCCGGCTATGACAAAACCCAGTTTGGTCGGCGTCTGGCACTGATTCTGGTGAAATACCTGGGCCGCCGGAGTTTAACCCTGGGCTATGCCATTACCTTCGCTGACTTACTGTTGGCCCCTTTCACCCCGTCTAATACGGCGCGCAGTGGCGGCACCATTTATCCCATCATAGCTAACCTGCCACCGCTGTATGGTTCAAAACCCAATGATCCCAGTGCGCGTAAAATTGGATCTTATCTGATGTGGGTTGCCATCACTGCCGCCTGTATCACCAGCTCTATGTTTCTGTCTGCTCTGGCTCCCAACCTGCTCGCCCTTGCGTTAGTCAAAAGCGTTATTGGTTTTGATATTTCATGGGGAATGTGGTTCCTTGCCTTTCTGCCACTGGGTCTGCTGCTGATTCTGACGATGCCGCTGCTGGCGTACTGGTTCTACCCGCCTGAAGTGAAAGTGAATGATGAAGTGCCTCGCTGGGCCATCGCTGAGCTGGAAAAACTGGGTAAGCTGACCCGCAATGAAATTCTGTTACTGGTGTTTGTGGTCTGTGCGCTGCTGATGTGGATTTTTGCCACCGCCTGGATCGAACCAGCGATGGCAGCCCTGCTGGTCATTATCCTGATGCTGTGGACCGGCGTTCTCAACTGGAATGACATCACCAGCAATAAAGCCGCCTGGAACACCTTTGCCTGGTTTGCCACGCTGGTTGCCCTGGCTGATGGTTTAGCCCGTGTAGGCTTTATCGCCTGGCTGGGCAAAGAAGGGGGAATGTTGCTGCAAGGGTACGACCCACAAATATCCGCTGTGGTACTGCTGATTGCCTTCTTCCTCTTGCACTATCTGTTTGCCAGTACCACCGCGCACACTACCGCGTTGCTGCCTGCCATGTTGACCATTGCGGCCTCAATTCCAGGTATCAATATGCCGGTGTTCTGCCTGATGCTGTGTACTTCGCTGGGTGTCATGGGCATCATCACACCTTACGGTACTGGCCCAAGCCCCATTTATTACGGCAGCGGCTACTTACCGACAAAAGATTACTGGCGGTTGGGTACCATCTTTGGCGCTATCTTCCTGATTGCTATGATGCTAATCGCCTATCCCTGGATGGTGTGGATGTTCTGATGGTGCCAAATGCAATTCGACGCGTCATAAGATAACATGCCAACACTTGCCAGCCTGTGTTAAAGGCTGGCAAGCATAATAAACAACTCATTCGCCTTTGATGTTGCTCCTGTCAGCCTGCCTTAATGGAGCCAGCACGTCATTAAGTGAGATACTATGTCGAACAAACCTTTTTTTTATCAGAACCCCTTTCCTCTTACCCACGAGGACACCGAATACTATCTGCTCAGCCCTGATTATGTTTCCGTTGCTGAGTTTGACGGCCAGTCCATCTTAAAAGTCGACCCACAGGCGTTGACTCTGTTGGCACAACAGGCGTTTCATGATGCCTCTTTTATGTTGCGCCCCGCCCACCAGCAGCAGGTTGCGTCAATTCTGGCCGATCCTGAAGCCAGCGATAACGATAAGTACGTTGCGCTGCAGTTTTTACGCAATTCAGAGATTGCGGCTAAAGGTGTATTGCCCACCTGTCAGGACACGGGCACGGCCATCATTATGGGGAAAAAAGGCCAGCGAGTCTGGACTGGCGGGGGTGATGAGGCGGCGCTGTCACAAGGTATCTACAATACCTATATCGAAGATAACCTGCGTTACTCGCAAAACGCCGCGCTGGATATGTACAAAGAAGTGAATACCGGCACCAACCTTCCGGCGCAGATTGACCTGTACAGCGTGGACGGTGATGAATACAAATTCCTTTGTATTGCCAAAGGCGGCGGTTCCGCGAACAAAACGTATTTGTATCAGGAAACCAAAGCGCTGCTCAGCCCGGGCAAGTTGAAAAATTACCTGGTTGATAAAATGCGCACGCTGGGTACGGCGGCTTGTCCTCCTTACCATATCGCCTTTGTGATAGGTGGAACCTCTGCCGAAAGTACGCTGAAAACCGTAAAGCTGGCCTCGACCCATTACTACGATGGCTTGCCAACAGAAGGTAACGAGCATGGTCAGGCGTTCCGTGATGTTCAGCTTGAGCAGGAGTTACTGGAAGCGGCGCAGCAGCTTGGGCTGGGAGCACAGTTTGGCGGCAAATATTTTGCGCATGACATCCGCGTAGTCCGCTTGCCTCGCCACGGCGCATCCTGCCCCATTGGCATGGGTGTTTCATGTTCCGCCGACCGCAATATCAAAGCAAAAATCAACCGCGACGGTATCTGGATTGAAAAACTGGAAGCCAATCCGGGACGCTTTATCCCTGAAGCATTGCGCAAACAGGGTGAAGGCGAAGTGGTTCATATCGACCTGAACCGTCCAATGAATGAAATCCTTGCTCAGCTTTCGGAATATCCGGTTTCAACGCGTTTGTCTCTGACCGGCACCATTATTGTTGCCCGCGACATTGCACATGCCAAATTAAAAGAACGTATTGATAACGGTGAAGGGCTGCCGCAGTACATTAAAGATCACCCGGTCTATTATGCTGGCCCGGCAAAAACACCGGAAGGCTATGCGTCGGGTTCACTGGGCCCAACCACCGCAGGCCGTATGGATTCCTATGTCGACCTTCTGCAGGCCAATGGCGGCAGCAAAGTCATGCTGGCAAAAGGCAACCGTAGCCAGCAGGTCACCGATGCCTGTCATAAACATGGCGGTTTCTATCTTGGCAGTATTGGTGGACCCGCTGCCGTTCTGGCGCAACAGAGCATCAAGAGTCTGGAGTGCGTGGAGTATGCAGAGCTGGGAATGGAAGCCATCTGGAAAATTGAGGTAGAGAATTTCCCGGCCTTCATTCTGGTTGATGACAAAGGAAATGACTTCTTCCAGCATATTGAACGTGAACACTGCTCGCGCTGTGTGAAATAAACTTACGCAGTCAGCAATACGAAACGGCCCCTGTTACGGGGCCGTTTTTTTTAATCGCGCTGCAGGCGATGCATTGCGTCGCTTATCCTTTCATCACCTTCGGTCAGCTCGATAATTTTGTGTGAAATTTGCGGTGTTTCGACCAGCGCCACCAGCGTGGCGGCTACGTCCTCGCGCGGGACCGACCCGTAAGGGATAGCTAAATCTGCACGTACCCTGCCCGTGCCCGCAACATCGGTTAACGTACCGGGCCGAAGAATAACCCAGTCAAGCGCGCTTTCAACTAAACGCACATCGGCAAGTCGCTTCACGCGCATATAGTTCTCGAATCCCTCGGAGGTTTTTTCACCACGACCGGCATCCGGGAAGGCCGAAACCAGCATAAAGCGCTTCACATGGGCTTTTTCTGCTGCGTCGACGGCGAGAGCCAGGCCCTCACCATCAATGGCATTAGTCAGTTCAATGCCCGCGCCACCCGCGCCCGCGCTAAAAATCACCACTTCATGATGTGCCATTTTTTGCGCCAGTTGGTCCACAGTCAGTTGCTGAATGTCGCCAGCCACAGGAACAGCACCCGCTAACTTAAGTGCTTCGGCCTGCTCGGGTTTGCGATGCAGTGCAGAAACCGCATGTTGCTTAGCACTGAGCTGCTTCGTCAGATGAGAGCCGACTTTGCCAGCTGCGCCAATAATAAAACATGTCGTCATCATTCTGCTCCTTATCTCACATCAGTCAGACAATCAGTATAGACATAAGCACAACGATAAATGAGCGCCGGATAAGGCGCTCTGTAAGGCGTTATGACGGAATGATTTTCTCTTGCTTCAGCTTATCGAAAAGCTGAATAAACGCGTCCAGAGTACTCCGGTAGCCGGTGAAGCCCGCTTTGCGACTTTTGCTCATGTCAGTAAAGGCTTCCATTGGGCGGCCCAGATCGGCATCGGTGTGCCACCAGGAAGCCAGTCGGGTAATATCTTTCTCACGCAGGTTCTCGCGCTGGGCAAGTTCCTGCCATACACTGGCGGCCTCCTGCATGCGCCCGTCAAGCGGCATCATCTTCGCCGGATAATCTGCGGCCTCTACACCAAAATACTCAGCCAGTTTTGGCCACATCCAGTTCCAGCGGAAAACGTCACCGTTCACCGCGTTAAAATCCTGATTAGCGGCAGCCGGGCTGGTCCCGGCCCACGCGAGTTGCTCCGCCAGAAGGCCAGCGTCGGTCATGTCAACCACGCCATTCCACTGCTCAGGCGAGCCAGGGAAGATAAATGGCCAGCCTTTCTCTTTACACAACGTCGCATAGACGGCGAGGGTTTGCCCCATGTTCATGGCATTCCCCAGCGCATAACCAATGATGGTGTGCGGACGATGTACGCTCCAGCGATAGCCATACTTGTCTGCGCCAGCAAAGACTTCGTCTTCTTGCGCATAATAGAAATTGTCTACCGGCTGACGGCCTTGTTCTTCACGGAAAGGTGTTACCGGAACGGCTCCTTTCCCGTAAGCTTCAAATGGCCCCAGATAGTGCTTAAGGCCCGTCACCAGCGCCACATGGGCACCCTGCAATCGTTCGCCGAGTGCTTCGATAACGTTGCGAATCATGCCGCCATTAACACGAATATTCTCTTTTTCCGTATCCTGTCGTGCCCACACGCTGAAGAAAACCGCATCGGGTTTGATCGCTTTTAGTGCCGCCCGTACGGCTTCAGGATCGGTGAGATCGGCCGTTAAGCTGCTGCAGCCTTCGGGCACTGCGCCGCGGCCGCGCGACAGTCCGCTGACCTGCCAGCCCTCATTGTGTAGTCTTTCAGCTAACGCCCGACCGATCACGCCACTAATGCCGACAATCAAAGCCTGTTTTTGCATGTTAATTCTCCTCGTTTTACGTAATGCTAAGGGTAATAGAGAATTTCATTCCCATTTCGGGTAATAATTCACACCATTATCAACCTGAGTTCATCAATCATGCACGATCAACGTTTGAAGGACATTGTCCCTTTTGTGGCCAGCGTAGAAAGCGGAAGTTTTACCGCTGCCGCTGCGCGTTTACATGTTACCGGCTCAGCCGTAAGCAAAAGCGTCAGCCGGCTGGAGACGCGTCTGGGATCGCGCCTGCTTGAACGCACAACCCGTAAACTGCAACTGACCGATGCGGGCAGCGCCTATTACCAGACCTGCTTACGTATTATGGAAGAGCTGGCTGAAGCGGAAGCCGTACTGGCAGCGCAACGTATTATTCCTTCTGGACGTCTGCGGCTTGCGGTACCTCATACTTATGGTCGACTGAATGTGATGCCGTTGCTGATTCCGTTTTGTCAGCAACATCCTGAACTTGAGTTGAGAATGCGTTTTTCGGATCGCTTCACCGATCTGTTTGATGAAGGGATTGATGTTGCGGTCAGAATTGGGGGATCAGACGATTTGCCTGCCTCAATGGGTTGTCGTCACATAGGACGTGAACGAATGGTGTTTTGTGCTTCGCCTGACTGGCTGGCGCGCGAAGGGCGGCCGCAAAGCGAACAGGCGCTGATGCAGCATCGGGCGATTCTGTATGAACGTGCCGATAATACGCCAAAGCCGTGGTTGTTTACCGGCAAAGACGGGCATACCTACTGGCGCGACGTGCCCTTTCGCATGGCACTGGCTGATGTGGATGCACAACTTCAGGCAGTTATTGCCGGGTTGGGCGTCGCGCAAATGCCATCGTGGCTGGTGGAGAGCGCCGTCGCCCGCGGTGAACTGGAAATCGTATTACCGGAACTGCAACCTGATGGTCTGCCGCTGAGTGTCATTTGGCCACGACGTAAACAGCTCCTGCCCAAAGTGGATGTGTTATTAACGGCATTAACCCAGTTGACCATTCGTTGATCCTGTCAGCACACGATGTCTCCGTTGCCACATTGCCAGGCGGGTTTATGCCGGCCCTTTCAGAAATGGAAAAAACACGTTATCTCATCATTTTTCAGTCTTTTCTGGCGTTTCCAGTGGTGTTCATTACCGAGTGGCGCTAACTTACGGGATAGCAGACCGCTCAGACGAAAGGACAAACGCGATATGGCATGGGAAGGATTGAGCGGTACAGGTAGCAGAGGCAGTGAACGCTTTTCCGATCCCCACAGGTTATTCCTGGCTGTGAACGGTTGAGTTTATGCTGACGCTGCTCTGTCGCCTGATGATACTGGCTGGAATGGCGCTCACGCTGGCGGGATGCGCTCGCTCAGATGCGTTGTGGGCGGTGACGGACAACCTTTGCATGGTGAACTATCAGTACACCGGCCATCCCTCCCCTTGCCAGCAAGTTTATATTCCAAAAGGAAAACAGCAGGGTTTCACCCTGATTCAAGACCCACGCTATCCCTATCATTTCATTCTGGTTCCCACGATTCCGATGTCCGGTATTGAAAGCCCGTTGCTGTCGGTGCGTAACCGACCAGACTATTTTGGCTACGCCTGGCTGATGCGTTATCAGTTAACGTCGGTTTACGGCAGGCCGGTGCCCGAAGACAGGCTCGGGATGGCGATCAATTCAGCCTGGGGCCGCAGCCAGAATCAATTGCACATCCACCTCACCTGCCTGCGAGAAGATGTTTACAGGCAGTTGAAGGCCGAGCGTCCCTATATTCAGGATGCGTGGCATCCCCTGCCCGATAAGCTGCTCACTCATACCTACTACGCCCGTCGTGTGCTGCAACCCACAGCCATGGGCATTTACCCCATTGCCTCTGTTGCCAGCCACTTTCGCCTGTCGCCTCCTATGCTGGCGGAATATGGTATCGCCTTGGTGCCAACGACCTTCTGGGGTGAAAAAGGCTTTATCCTGCTGGCAACCCGGCGCGGCTGGGATAAGGGCAACAGAGCATCAGTTGAGTCTTTGCTGGACAAGGAATGCCGTATTCTGCGCGGTCTTGTTTTGCCGCCCGCGGTCAGCGTCAGTCCATCATCGGGTCGCACTGACGATTTTCCCCACACCTTAACCGGGCTTTCATCTTAACGACGGCGTAAATCCTCATTAAGCACAATCCTGCCGCAGGCGCTCAGCACTTATCCTGGAAGTCGTTAGATCAAATTGCATAAAAAGTGAATTTTTTCATTTTGTAACTTTAACGTTATGTTACTTCGTGTTTTTGCTGCCATGATTCACCAGGTTACTTATTGAAATGTGTTGGTCACTCAACCCTTACTATTGCTACAGGGAAAATCACATGTCACAACGGTCACTTCAGGCACTGTGTCTGATGAGTTTTTTTCTGGCCGACGTCAGAGACGGTCTGGGGCCCTTTTTAGGCATTTTTTTGACAGAGCGCCACTGGAGCCCGGATGAAATAGGCCTGGTGATGACGTCGGGCGGCATCGCCGGACTTCTGTCAACCTTACCCGCTGGCGTGGTGGCGGATGCGACGCGGTATAAACGACTTGTCATACTGGTCGGATGCATCGTGATTACCGTTGCCACTTTATTGCTCTGGTACAGCGATCAGTCCTGGACAGCGATCATTTCACAAATCGTTGCTGGTATTGCTGCCGCCTTTATTGGCCCAACCGTAGCAGGGATAACGCTGGGTTTGACCGGACAAAAGGGATTTAACCACCAGATGGGCCGCAATGAGGCCTACAACCATGCAGGAAACACGCTGGCGGCTGTCCTGGCAGGATTTGCAGCCTGGAAATGGGGGCTGGGGGCGGTATTTATTTTAATGATGATCATGGCCGTCTTTGCAGCTATCGCGACGATGGCGATCCGGGGGCAGGATATCAATCATGAGGTGGCGCGCGGATTAGAAGATAATCAGTCGCACAAGCCTACTCTGAGCCTGTGGATACTGGCACGTAAACCGGCACTGTTGATTACCGGCCTGACTTTACTGCTGTTTCATCTGGCCAACGCCGCCCTGCTGCCCATGCTGAGTATGCGCGTTGCCTCCTCTACCGGACCACATGCGGTTGACCCCGGCTTATATGCTGCGGCGACCGTGGTGATTTCCCAACTGGTCATGATCCCGGTAGCGATTTATGTCTCACGACGCGTGGATAAAATTGGCTATCGCCATTTAATTATGACCGCCCTGTTAATGATGCCGCTTCGTGCGCTTATTGCGGCAGAATTTCCGGAAACGTTATTTGTGATCCCCGTGCAAATCCTCGATGGTATCGCGGCCGGCATCCTCGGCGTTGCCGTCCCGGGTTATATTGTGTCGCTGCTGCGTGGAAGCGGGCACGTTAATGCCGGTCAGAGCGTGGTGATGCTGATGCAAGGCGTTGGCGCATCAATGAGCCCGGCGATGACCGGACTGATCGTGGCGCGCTATTCCTACAGCATTGCCTTTAGCGCATTAGGTTGCATCGCCCTGGTGGCGTTACTGCTGTGGTGGAGCAGCGGACGAACACCGGCTGCAAAACCGGCGTAAATCAAATCGGTCTGCCAGCACCTTTGCTGGCAGACCGATGAACCCCTACCCTACCCAGGACGTTATCCGCGACTCACCGTGCTTCTGTGACAGCATTGATGTGCATAAAAAGGCATTTACATCGCCCAAAACATCTCAATATGTAAACAAAAGTAAAAAATAATGTATGGCTATCTCTTTTATAAGACAGTCTTTTTTGCTGATTACTTGCAAAAAATTACATTCATGTACTATGTTTTCTCGCTGCGGTTAAGAACGCTCTATCATTAATGTAACTGGCCTCTTATAGCTTTCACTTCCTTTTTTTCCGTTAACCTCGCTCACTGGCTGCGAAAGCTATAGGTCGTCTTCATTTAAGTAGTATGAGGAAAATATGGATACTAATCGTTCATCGTCACCCAGGCCTAAAAAACATTTCTGGAATAAAAAACCAAAAAAGCTCACGTTCGATGACATCACCGTTATTGATAACGGAATGTTGAAACGTGCTGTCGGTGCAGCCGCATTAGGCAATGCCATGGAGTGGTTTGACTTCGGTGTTTACAGCTATCTGGCTGTCATCATCGGCAAAGTTTTCTTCCCCGATGCCAATACGGCCATCCAGTTAATCGCTACGTTTGGTACCTTTGCCGCAGCCTTTTTGGTGCGACCGCTGGGCGGTATGGTATTCGGTCCCCTGGGCGACCGCATCGGGCGTCAGAAAGTGCTGGCGATAACCATGATAATGATGTCGATAGGCACGTTCTGTATCGGCATCATCCCGTCCTATGCCTCAATCGGTATCATGGCGCCAATTCTTCTGCTGGTTGCAAGACTTGTTCAGGGATTTTCTACAGGGGGAGAATATGGCGGTGCAGCAACCTTTATCGCTGAATATTCAACTGATAAACGCCGTGGTTTCATGGGCAGCTTCCTGGAGTTCGGGACCTTAGGCGGTTATCTGCTGGGTGCCTGCCTGGTGACGGTTATGACGACCGTTATCTCGCCTGAAGCCATGATGTCATGGGGCTGGCGCGTGCCCTTCTTTATCGCCGCACCACTGGGTTTGTTCGGCCTGTATGTCCGTCTGAAGCTCGAAGAAACACCGGCCTTCAAGCAACACATGCAAAAACAGGAGGAGCTGGAGCAAAGTAAACCCCGTCTGACGCTCCTCAAGATGTTAAGCAAGCACCGCGTGCCAATGATGAAGTGTATTGGGCTGGTCCTCTTGTTTAACGTTTCAAACTATATGCTGACCTCATACATGCCCAGCTACCTTACTGGCGTACTGGGTTTACCCGAACTCAGCGGACTGCTGCTGGTAATGGTGGTGATGTTTGTCATGATGCCGCTGACGCTCATGTGGGGCCGCTGGACCGATCGCATTGGTCGTCGTCCTGTGATTGGTTTTGGTGCGGTAGGACTGATCCTGCTCGCGATTCCTAGCTTTATGTTGATCGGTACACATAACATGTGGGCCGTTTTTGCCGGGCTGCTGATATTGGGCATATTACATACCTGCTTTAGTGGCACCATGCCTTCAACGCTCCCTGCGCTCTTTACCACTGATATTCGTTACAGTGCTCTGGCGATTGGCTTTAATCTTTCGGTCTCGCTGTTTGGTGGTACCACACCTTTACTGACCGCATGGCTGGTTGATACGACGCAGAACACCATGATGCCCGCTTATTACATGATGGTCGCCGGCGTTATTGGGTTGCTGACGATTCTGACAGTTCGGGAAACGGCCCGTAAACCATTAAGTGGCTCTTCTCCCGCCGTGGCAAGTGAAGCCGAAGCCCATAGCCTGATCAGTAAACTGGATAAAAAGCCTGATCCCAGTCAGACAGCGTCAGCTGACGCGAAATAAGCTGTCGATCTCGATAAAAACACCCTGTCCGCAGGGTGTTTTTTTATGTGCTACCGTCAGACTCAGTCATTGCCAAAGCGGGCCACCGTGCTGGCCGCACCAAGAGAATGGCCTTTAAGTTTGTTCAGTAGCTGATCCTGTGTTAACCCGGCCTCAAGCACCGACGGCGCCAGATCGGTAGCGATAAGCACGAAATTATAATGGTGAATACCTGAGCCCACAGGTGGACAAGGTCCGTAATAATGCGCAGTGCCTGGTGAGTTTTTCCCTCCGGTGTACCCCTTTCCTTGCGTCAGTTCACCTTGGGCAAAAGCGGTACGATCGGCGGCAATGTTATAGGCCACCATATGGGTTACACCCAATCCTTTAGCGCCGACAGGATCGGTCATCACTAAAGCAAAGCTTTTGGTGCCTGCCGGTATTTCAGACCAGTTAAGTTCGGGCGATACGTTATCACCGGTACAGGCGGCGTTACTTTTATTGGCACCTGCAAACTTTTTGTCTAACAGACCATTATCACTGAAGTCTTTTGATTGCAGCGTCAAAGCAAAAGCCGAAGGACATAAAAGGATTAACAACAGATAGGAAAGTTTATTCACCTGATACTCCTGTGTTATCGAGACCTGAGGGGCGACGATATGTTAGCCCCGCGTTGAAACAGTATATGTCTCAAAATCGGCCCCGTAATAGTAACAGGCACTCAGGGAACAGAGGGCTAGCGAACGTTAAAACCTGTCATTCGCCAGACAACCTCGGCACTGAGGATCGGCCTGCGAGCAGGGATAAAGCCGCGTTAAATGGCAACGTTTCAGGGTGAAATCGCCAGTGATGGCCAGCAGGCAGGCAACAACACCCCAGCTTAGCTGCCATTTTTTTATTTACACAAAAGGCCGGATACTTGATCTGAGTCACAAAATTCCGCATGATCTGTACCAGACAACGAAACAGACGGCGGGGCTAAAATGACACTTTATCAACATATGTTGGTCTTCTACGGCGTTGTTGCCTCGGTAGCGGCATTAATCACCTTCTTTATCGCCAAAGATAAACTCAGCATAAAATTACTGAGTGCTCTTTTGGTCGGCGCAACCTGGCCTATGAGCTTCCCCGTCGCGCTGATGTTTGCATTATTTTAGTCATCTCAATTTATAAGCTTTTCAATGCAGGGCCCATTTACCTCTTGCGCTTCGCCCTTATCACGCTGAGGTGCACTCCCCGACTCATTTTGCGTGAAGTTGCACAGCGCTAAATCTGCAGGCTTTACAGCCACACTAAATCGTCTTTTACTGACCTCCGGCACCTCAACGCAACGACTCACAGGTTCCAGCCCTTGTGGACGGATCGTTGCCGCGCGTCATGCCTGATTATTTCGGGTTTTCAGACCACGCCAGGTTTGATGACGCGATGCCAAAGGGACATACCGTAGGGTATCCGGTTAAGGACGATAAACCGTGAAAAAAAAGCACAGTACACCGACGCCTCACGATGCCACCTTTCGCCAGTTTCTGACGCAGCCAGAGATTGCACGAGATTTTATCGAACTGCATCTTCCTGCGGGATTACGTGCGATTTGCGACCTCAGTTCATTAAAGCTTGAATCGGGATCGTTCATTGAAGACGACCTGCGTCAGTATTTCAGCGATGTGCTATATCGCATGAAAACAACGACCGGCGGAGAGGGTTATATCCATGTGCTCATTGAGCATCAGTCCACCCCGGACAAACATATGGCCTTCAGATTGTTACGCTATGCGGTAGCGGCAATGCAGCGCCATCTGGCCGCCGGGCATAAAAAACTGCCGCTGGTCATTCCGATACTTTTTTATGCAGGGAAGCGCAGCCCCTATCCCTATTCCACCCGATGGCTGGATGGATTTGAATATCCAGAGCTGGCGGGAAAATTCTACAGCAGGGAATTTCCATTAGTGGATGTCACGGTAATACCGGATGACGAGATTATGCACCATCGCAGCATGGCCGCACTCACGTTGCTACAGAAGCATATACACCGGCGTGATATCGCCACACTGACCGATCGCCTGGTCACGCTCTTAATGGCGAATCATCTTTCTTCACCACAGGTAACCACACTGGTACACTATTTAGTTCAGGCAGGTGAGTCAGCGGACTCCGAAGCCTTTGTTCGCGAACTGGCACAACGCGTGCCGCAGCACGGAGATGCGCTAATGACCATTGCCCAACAGCTTGAGCAGAAAGGTATTGAGAAAGGCCTTGAGCAAGGCGTGCAGATTGGCAGGAACGAAGGGAAGCGTGAAGTCGCCCGTAGCCTGCTCAACATGGGCATGCCACATGACGCTATTAGGGAAGCAACGGGTCTGAGTGAAGACGCGCTGGCCCAGCTATGCCAGGGGTCAACAGGGCTGTAAGACGGTCTATCAGTCAGGGCTGATTGTCTTAACCTGGACAGCCAGACCTGCAGCCAGGCTGTCACCTAAATACATCTTCCGTTTCGCTTTTAAATACTCCTTCGCTGCAACCCTCAGGCTCGCTCGCGCCTTGTATTATCCTCTGGGTCGTTTTGTTGCTGCTTAGCCAGCGTCCGCGCAAGAAGGGTGGAATACAATGGCGTTCCTCCGAAGTATTGTGCGGACAAGGTAGCGCCAAGGCAGGTAATAATCATGGGCAGGATCAGTTGGTAATTATTGGTCATTTCCAGCACCAAAATAATGCCGGTCAGCGGAGCGCGTACCGAGGCCGCAAATAACGCCCCCATGCCCGCTACCGCAAAGGTTGCGGCTTCAAGGTGATATTCTGGGAACATCGCGACACAGAGTTGACCCACGCTGATGCCAAGTAACGTACCAAGCGTCAGCATGGGTGCAAAGATGCCGCCGGGCGCTCCGGACGCAAAACACAATAAGGTGGTTAAGGCTCGCAATAAAAACAGGCAAAGTAATGCCGTTGATGTGTAATGACCCGCTGAAAAATCAGGGATAAGCGTAATACCGCCAGTGACGGCCTGAGGCAGGATTAACCCCAGCAAACCGCACAATCCCCCCAACACCGCGCCACCCAGCACCCAACGTGACGTCTGGCCCTTATGTAGCTTTTGAAACAGATCCTGAAGCGTAAATATCAGGCGATTAAAGGCAACACCGCAGCCACCAAACAAAATCCCCAACAGTAAATATAACCAGAGGGTTTGTATCGGCGCATCTTTCAGCTGTCCGATATCAATAATGGGCTCGTTACCGTTCAGTGTGCGAAAAACGATACTTGATGTAATCACGCCAACAAACACGGCTTTGATGGATATCAGGCTAAAACGAAACTGCAGGCGCATTTCTTCGATGATGAACAGAATGCCAGCCAGTGGCGCATTGAAGGCGGCGGCCAGCCCAGAGGCGGCACCGGTCGCCAGAATAGTATGGCGCGATTCAGACGAGCGCATGCGAAAAATATCCAGACACATGCGACCGATATTCCCACCGATTTGCACCGTCGGCCCTTCACGTCCCAGCACCATTCCCGACCCTAACGCGCCCAAACCACCCACAAATTTAACCGGTAGAACCCGCCACCAGCGTACCGGTCGCAGTTCTTCCAGCGCCCCTTCAATTTCGGGAATGCCTGAACCTCCCGCTTCAGGGGCAAAGCGTCTGACGAGGAAATACCCTATCGCCGCCAGGACGGCAGAGAAAATAAAGGCGTACAATCCCAGTAATATGTCCTGATTCTCGAATTGGCTAAGCCAGTTGAGACGGGAATGAATGACCCAGCTCACCGCTTTATCAAATGCCACTGCCGTTAATCCCGTCAGTACCCCCACCAGCGCGGCCAGCAGCAGCAATGCGATCGGCGTTTTGTCACGTCGTATAAGGTATTGCAACAACCGCAACCGACGGGGACGGAAGATTCCGGGTCGATTTGAAACAAAAGCGCGCATGCCTGACCTCAAAATTAGCGTGCTAAACAGCACCCACAAAGCAAATTAAATCCAGAGGTTATCGCATCTCCGCCATAATTCCTCGCTTTTATTTATTTCCGAATTTTAGTAAATCAGCAAACCCACTACGGCAAAATGAATGATGAGCCGCAATGGCAACCTGTGCATAGATTTCACATGTCGTCTGGCAATTTTACCGGCAACCCATTGATTTGCGGCTTCAGGACGCTCATCATCCTGCGCCATCATCCATTCTTCTGGAGAGACGTGTGTGACCACTCTTAGTAATACATTGCTGGAAGCCGTTCTTGATCAGGTTCGTCCATTGGTTCATCAAGGTAAGGTCGCCGACTATATTCCGGCACTGGCTGACGTCGCAGCGGATAACCTGGGTATAGCAGTGTGTTTGCGTGATGGCACTGTTTTTCAGGCAGGCGATGCTGAAACACGTTTTTCGATCCAGTCAATTTCCAAAGTGCTCTCTTTGAGCGTTGCTCTGACACGCTATGACGATGCCGAGATATGGCAGCGCGTGGGTAAGGAACCGTCCGGCCAACCTTTTAATTCACTGGTTCAACTTGAACTGGAGCAGGGAAAGCCGCGCAACCCCTTTATTAACGCTGGGGCACTGGTGATCTGCGATTTGCTGGAGACACGGCTGACTGCGCCTCGTCAGCGCATGCTTGAGATCATCCGTCAACTCAGTCAGCAACCCTATATTCAGTATGATCGCCATGTCGCCCGCTCAGAATATGAACACTCTGCCCGCAATGCGGCGATCGCCTGGCTGATGAAGTCGTTTGGGAATTTTAATAACGACGTCACCAGCGTGATGCAGACCTACTTCCACTATTGCTCGCTGTCTATGAACTGTATTGAACTGGCTCGCAGTTTTATTTATTTGGCTAACCAGGGAAAAACGCTGGAGGGTTCAGCCTTGATCACCTCCCGTCAGGCCCGACAAATCAATGCACTGATGATCACCAGTGGTATGTATGACGGAGCAGGCGAATTTGCCTGGCGGGTGGGAATGCCGGCTAAATCAGGCGTAGGAGGTGGCATCATTGCCGTGATCCCCGGTGAAATGAGTATCGCTGTCTGGTCACCGGGTTTAGACAATGCAGGTAATTCATTAGCCGGCACTGCCGCGCTGGAGTGCCTGACCGATAAACTAGGACGCTCGATTTTCTGACTTAGCTTACTACATTGACAGGACGGTTCTGTTCGAAGCCAGCCAGATTGACCATGATGCCCTGTAGCAGGTTATGCATACCGCTATGACTCGCCCAGGCAACATGCGGCGTCAGGATCAGATTCGGGATATCGGGCTGGAGTAAGGGATGATCCGCTGCAGGCGGTTCACTGGTGAGCACATCCAGTGCAGCACCGGCAAGCGTACCATTTCGTAGCGCCTCCGCCAGATGGGCTTCATGAATTAAACCGCCTCGCGCAGTATTGATCAGTAGCGCCTGGGGTTTCATTTTGCTCAGCGTGTCACGATCGATCAGTTGCCGGGTTTGCTCACTCAAAGGGCAGTGCAATGAAATGATATCGCTGGAGGCCAGCATCTCGTCAAAGCTTACATAGCCGTCACGTACCTTGCTGCTGCCCTTGCGTTCAGCATAAACAACTCGCATTCCCAGCGCCTGTGCCAGCCTGCCTACAGCGGTGCCAATATCGCCCTTACCCACGATACCCAACGTCGCGCCAGCGATATCTTGTATCGGCGTCTGGTGCAGGCAAAAATGAGAGGATTCAGGCCATAAATGACGTGTGCTGTTAGCGTATTCCACTATCTGGCGTCGCAGGGCAAAAATGAACGCGATCACGCCCTCGGAAACGCTCTGCGTTGAATAGCCCGGAATGTTGCTGACCACAATACCGTGTTCTTTGCAGGCCGCGATATCAATACAGTCATAGCCGGTTGCCGTCACACAGATGTAGCGTAGCTCAGGCAGCGCTGCCAGCGTTGCTGCGCGCAAGGGTACCTTATTAGTAATGGCAATGGTCGCGCCCTTGAGCGCCATAACAATCTCGTCCTCTGCCGTGTCATGACGAAATTGCCAGTCACTACACCAGGTGGGTTGCGGTGGGGGTACGGGCAACGTGCCGCCATCCAGCGTTACAATTTTCATTAAGTCCCTCTCAAATAACAACAACACAGATTAATAATGTTATTTAAATGTACGACATGAGTAACAAGAAAGTTAACCTCAAAGCTAATTAAGGTGAAGGTGTTCAAAAGGTGCTAATTTTTTTGTCTTAAGTGCCATTTTTTTTAACCCTTTTATCTACGCCGCGTTACACTGCCGCCCTTAAATTGTAAATAACTGTCCTCGTTTTGATGATGAAATCCACCCGCTATAAACGACAACGCCTGAGCGCCTGTATTGCGATACTGGCCGTACTGCTGTTGTTTATTGCACCGGTGGTATCTAAAAATCTTGCTGAACACCATGATGCCATGATCATGTCGGGCATGAGTGCGGATATGCCGATGATGGATCATCACAGCGACAGGGCGATGGCCGATCACAGCATGATGATGGATGATGGCGTCGCCTGCGGTTATTGTGATCTGTTGGTGCATGTCCCGTTAATGTTGTGGGTGTTTATTCCCTTCATCTGGCTAATGTGCCTTATCAGCCGCGCCCCTCCGCCGCACCACATTTTACACCTTGCGTTGCCACGCCTGAAGGGGAGTTATCGGCCTCGCGCGCCCCCGTTGTCCCGATTGTTTATCTCCTTTATGTGATCTTTTTTTCACGCCAGCGTGCGGGAAGAAAACCCCGGTATTCTGAAAATATGGAATAGCTATGACCTTTTCACGGGAAAACAATCCACCTCCTCGCGGGGCGGTACTGACTGTACTTCGTCGTCTACATTTTTATATTGGCCTGTTTATTGCGCCATTTATTTTTATTGCCGCATTAACCGGCACCTTGTATGTCATAACGCCGCAATTAGAGAACTTTATTTATAAAGACGCATTAACCACTGACGCGCAGGGCCATGCCAAACCCCTTTCTGCGCAAATTAATGCGGCACGACATTATGCGGGTAATTTACGGATCTATGCCGTTCGTCCTGCCCCTGGCGCACAGGATACAACACGTGTGCAATTCTCAGATCCGCAGTTAGGCCCTTCAGAATCGCGTTCGATTTTTATCGATCCTTATACGCTTGGTGTGAAAGGCGATATGACGGTTTATGGCACCAGCGGCGTGTTGCCACTGCGCATGTGGCTCGATCAGGTTCATCGCGGTTTGCTGCTGGGTGATATCGGCCGTAATTACAGTGAACTGGCGGCGTCGTGGTTATGGGTAGCGGCATTGGGCGGCATCGTATTGTGGCTGGGCACACGTCCCCGTCGTAAGGTCAAAAAGACAGGTGCTGGTTTTGCTTTAACGCGTTCCTGGCACGTCACACTTGGCTTAGTGCTGTCGCTGGGTCTGGTGTTTTTCTCCGTAACGGGATTAACCTGGTCACAATGGGCTGGCAATAATATCGATAAAATGCGTAGCGACTTTGGCTGGTTGACGCCTCAGGTCAGAACCGCGTTAAATGGTGATGCGCCAGCGGTGCCTGCCGATCCTCACGCCGACCACCATGCCACGATGGACGGTATGACGATGAGCGGCGCTATGCCAGCCATGTCAGATCACCAGGCCCGCACTCCCGCCATCCTTAATCAGCCCGATGCTGACTGGGACAGGGTTGAGGCCGCCGCACGCAGCGCAGGCCTGGAGGCGGCAAAAATTGAATTACGTCAACCGAAAAGTGGGGGTCAGGCATGGACGGTGAGTGAGATTGACCGCCGCTGGCCGAGCCATGTCGATTCGGTTTCTGTTAATCCTGATAACTTTAGCATTGTCGACCACGTAGAGTTTGCCCATTTCCCTCTGGTCGCAAAACTGACGCGCTGGGGCGTGGATGCGCACATGGGCGTGCTGTTTGGGCTACCCAATCAACTCATCCTGGTGCTGTTTGGCGCGGGCTTGTGTGCGATGATCGTACTGGGCTATCGCATGTGGTGGATTCGCCGTCCGGCATTACCGCAGGTTAATCCCGTGCAAACCCTGTTGTCCGCATGGCTGGTCTTACCGCGCTATCTTCAGGGCGCAAGCCTGATGCTTGCCCTGGTATTAGGTTATGCGTTGCCGCTGATGGGATTGAGTTTACTGGCCTTCGCCCTGCTCGACATCCAGCGCTGGCGAAAAGCGCATCGCGCCACACGCCAGGATGCTGTCACGCCGCTGGACAAACAGTCCCCGCTGGCGATTGTGCAATCCCGTTTTGCCGTTAAGCGTAAAGAGATGCGTTATTTTCTGCGCAGTGTCGTCATTCTGGCGATAATAGTGGGAACGGTCATGGCGCGAGCCATGGTGAGTGGCGTCATTGAACAATACAACATCCCTTTCAGCGACTGGACGCTAATGATGTATATCACTCAGGCCATGATGATTTTGCTTTATACCACGGTATTCACCGGCTTGATGTCTATTCCACTCTGGTATTTCTTCCTGGGTGAAAGCGACGAGCAGGGCAAATAAATACGACGCCCGCCTGGTGCGGGCGTTTTATTGATCATAACGATATACCGGGTGTTTTCAGGCCACGTATTTAATCATGGTGGACAACATGGGCACGTTGCAGCGCATGTTTAAACTGACTGACATCCTCTCTCAACCAATGGCGTTGCGTCAGAGGCAGGTGCTCCAGCGCCTCGGGAAGAGGCACACCATTTAATTCGCCTTGATTGCAAAGCGCCCTGACCAGGCTTGCCTGAGAAATGCCCAGGTAGACCGCCATTTCAGATAATGTCATAAGATCTGAGTGCATGCTTACCTCCTGCCCCTGGATTGTTGATGCATTTTTGTTCAATCCCATCCCACCGTTATTGATCTAAAACAGGAATGGGCATAAAACAGTCAAAGGGTTGATAAAATTGCTAAGCTGGTAAGATGGCTCCCAATAACCAGAGATAACACAGTGCAACATTATGGATTGATGGCGCTTTTGCTCGTTTCCTGTTGGGCAAACGCCCATAACATCGTTGTCGGGCAGCCTCTACCGTCGGTTTTTATTGCGGATAAAGGTGAGATGCGGCTCGATAGCGGAAAGATTGACTATCAAAAATGGAACAGTCTGACTCTGACGGGGAAAACACGTTTAATTATTCACGTTGCGGGTCGATTATCGGCAAAAGAACAGTCGGCAGCTCTCATTGACGCTCTTCAGCACGCCAACCTGCCTAAAAAACAATTCCAGACCACGACCATCGTCAATACTGATGATGCTTTACCTGGCAGCAGTCTGTTTGTGGTCAATAGTATCCGCGCCAGTAAAAAAGCATCGCCATGGGAACAGTTTATTATCGACAGTAGCGGTGTGGCACAGCACCGTTGGCAGCTTAAGCCCGAAGGTGCGGCAGTCATTGTGCTGGACCAGAAGGGACAGGTGAAATTTGCTAAAGACACGGCGCTCAGTGCTAATGACGTTTCTCAGGTAATTGCGACATTACGTGCACTGGCAGGCTGAACCCCGGGCGCTCAGGAAAACCTGTCACGCCACAGGCAAATACGACGGAGGTTTATGAATTCTCCACCTTTTCCACAGGCTCAACTAGTATTAATTATGTGGATTTAGCGAGAAAAAACCTGAAACCCTGAATGTAAAAATAACGGGTAAGCCTGCCAACCATGTTATGGCAGATTAAGCGTTTCTTTAAAGGGCAGCGCACTTTTAGCGTTGTCATAAATGTATCCGTTGATAAGGACAGCCCGAATGACGGTCTGCGCAAAAAAACACGTTCATCCCACTCGCAGTGCTGCTGAGCAATTACTGGCTGATATTGATCGGCGGCTTGAGCAGTTATTGCCTGTCGAGGGAGAACGGGATTTTGTAGGTGCCGCGATGCGTGAGGGCGCGCTGGCACCGGGTAAACGTATTCGCCCGATGCTGTTGTTGCTCACAGCACGCGATCTGGGCTGCGCTGTCAGCCACGAGGGATTGCTGGATCTCGCCTGCGCCGTGGAAATGGTGCACGCGGCATCGTTGATTCTTGATGATATGCCCTGTATGGACGATGCGCAGATGCGTCGGGGCCGCCCTACCGTTCACTGTCAGTACGGCGAGCATGTGGCAATACTCGCGGCGGTCGCCTTACTGAGCAAAGCCTTTGGGGTCATTGCTGATGCAGATGGCCTGACGCCGCTGGCAAAAAACCGCGCAGTGTCAGAATTATCAAACGCCATTGGTATGCAAGGTCTGGTACAGGGTCAGTTTAAGGATCTGTCAGAAGGCGATAAGCCGCGCAGCGCTGAAGCCATTTTGATGACGAACCACTTTAAAACCAGCACCCTGTTTTGCGCGTCTATGCAGATGGCCTCAATTGTGGCGAATGCCTCCAGCGAAGCACGCGATTACCTACACCGTTTTTCGCTTGATCTCGGCCAAGCGTTTCAACTGCTGGACGACTTAACGGATGGCATGGCTGACACGGGTAAGGACATCAATCAGGATGAAGGCAAATCGACCCTGGTCAATTTATTAGGCTCCAGAGCAGTTGAAGAGCGTCTGCGGCAGCATCTGCATCTCGCCAGTGAGCACCTCTCAGCCGCGTGTCAAAACGGTCATTCTACTCAACAATTTATCCAGGCCTGGTTTGACAAAAAACTCGCTGCCGTCAGTTAAGGATGCTGCATGAGCCACTTCGCGGCGATCGCTCCGCCTTTTTACAGCCATGTCCGTGCACTGGAAAACCTCGCTCGGGAGTTAGTGGCTCGCGGTCATCGGGTGACCTTTATTCAGCAACAGGACACTAAACCACTCATCCAGCATCCCCACATCGGATTTCATGCTGTAGGAGAAGAAAGCCATCCGTCTGGCTCGTTATCGCGCCTGCTGCACTTAGCGGCCCATCCTCTGGGGCCGTCAATGCTTCGGCTCATCAATGAAATGGCGCGCACCAGCGATATGCTGTGCCAGGCGCTCCCCAGAGCCTTTAACGATTTGGCGATAGATGGCGTCATCGTTGATCAGATGGAGCCGGCAGGCGCTCTGGTCGCTGAAGCGCTGGGGCTGCCGTTTGTCTCGGTTGCCTGTGCACTCCCGCTTAATCGCGAACCGGATTTGCCCCTGGCGGTGATGCCTTTTGACTATGGCACCAGCGATGCCGCACGTGAGCGCTATGCAGCCAGCGAAAAAATTTATGACTGGCTGATGCGTCGGCATGACCGCGTCATTGCTCATCACAGTCACAGGATGGGCTTAGCACCCCGGGATAAACTCCATCAGTGTTTTTCGCCATTGGCACAAATCAGTCAGCTTATTCCAGAACTGGATTTTCCCCGTAAAGCGCTACCGGCTTGTTTTCATGCTGTTGGCCCCCTGCGAGAAACGCAGACGACATCAACCTCTTCGCCGCTTTATTTTTCGCCGTCTGAAAAGCCCCGGATTTTCGCCTCGCTGGGCACGCTGCAGGGTCATCGCTACGGTCTGTTTAAAACCATTGTGAAAGCCTGTGAAGAGATTGATGGTCAGCTTCTGTTGGCGCACTGTGGCCGCCTGACTGCCTTTCAGGCCGAAGAGCTGGCGCGAAGCCGTCACACGCAGGTTGTGGATTTTGCCGATCAGTCGGCCGCGCTGTCGCAGGCGCAGCTTGCCATTACCCATGGCGGGATGAATACGGTGCTGGATGCCATTAATTATCGCACGCCCCTTTTAGCCCTTCCGTTGGCATTTGATCAGCCCGGCGTGGCCTCACGTATTGTTTATCATGGGATAGGAAAACGTGCGTCCCGTTTTACCACCAGCCATGCGCTGGCGCGCCAGATGCGTGCATTGCTGACCAACGTCGACTACTCGCAACGCATGACGAAAATCCAGACCGCCCTTCGTTTAGCCGGCGGCACAATGGCCGCTGCAGATATCGTTGAGCAGGCCATGCGCACCGGCCAGCCCGTTTTGAAGGGGAGCGGCTATGCGACCGCATTATGATCTGATTTTAGTGGGCGCCGGGCTGGCTAATGGCCTCATTGCCCTGCGCCTTCAGCAGCAGCAACCTGACATGCGTATTCTGCTTATCGAAGCGGCCCCCCAGGCGGGCGGTAATCATACCTGGTCCTTTCACGACGCTGATTTAACCGAGGGCCAACATCGCTGGATAGCACCGCTGGTGGTGTATCACTGGCCCGACTATCAGGTCCGCTTTCCCACGCGGCGTCGTAAGCTGAACAGCGGCTATTTTTCTGTGACTTCGCAGCGTTTTGCCGAGGTTTTACAACAGAAGTTTGGTCAGCACTTATGGATTAGCCGCGCGGTGGCAGAGGTTCACGCCGACGCTGTTCGACTGAATAATGGTCAGGTCATCAGCGCCAGCGCGGTGATTGATGGGCGAGGTTATACGCCCAATTCAGCGCTGAACGTGGGATTCCAGGCGTTTATCGGACAGGAATGGCGACTCAGTAAACCGCACGGTTTATCTTCACCCATTATTATGGATGCCACGGTCGATCAGCAAAATGGTTATCGCTTTGTTTACAGCCTGCCGCTATCTGCGACAGAACTGTTAATCGAAGATACCCACTATATTGATAACGCGACACTGGAACCTGAACGCGCACGACAAAATATTCGCGATTATGCTGCCCAGCAGAATTGGCAGCTTCAGACTCTGCTTCGTGAGGAACAGGGCGCATTGCCAATAACCTTAACGGGCGATAGCACCGCGTTTTGGCAGCAACAGCCTTTAGCCTGCAGTGGACTGCGTGCCGGACTGTTTCACCCCACAACCGGTTATTCACTCCCCCTTGCGGTTGCGCTGGCCGATCGCCTGAGTGCGCTTGATGTTTTTACATCGCCCTCAATTCATCAGGCGATTACCCACTTTGCCCACGAGCGCTGGCAGCAGCAACGCTTTTTCCGCATGTTGAATCGCATGCTGTTTTTAGCGGGACCCGCCGATTCACGTTGGCGTGTTATGCAGCGCTTCTATGGTTTACCTGAAGATTTAATCTCCCGTTTTTATGCGGGCAAACTCACGCTGACCGATCGGCTACGTATTCTGAGCGGCAAGCCGCCTGTTCCGGTATTAGCGGCATTGCAGGCAATTATGACGACTCATCGTTAAAGAGCGACAACATGAAACCAACTACGGTAATTGGTGCAGGCTTTGGTGGCCTGGCATTAGCAATTCGTCTGCAGGCGGCGGGGATCCCTGTCTTACTGCTTGAGCAACGCGACAAACCCGGTGGCCGGGCTTATGTCTATGAAGATCAGGGATTTACTTTTGATGCAGGGCCTACCGTTATTACCGATCCCAGCGCCATTGAAGAACTCTTTGCCCTGGCGGGAAAACAGTTAAAAGATTACGTTGAACTGCTGCCGGTTGCGCCGTTTTATCGCCTGTGTTGGGAGTCAGGAAAGGTTTTCAATTACGATAACGATCAGGCACAGCTTGAGGCGCAGATTCAGCAGTTTAATCCACGCGATGTTGAAGGCTATCGTCAGTTTCTGGACTATTCACGTGCGGTGTTTAAAGAAGGCTATCTGAAGCTTGGCACCGTGCCTTTCTTGTCGTTCAGGGATATGCTTCGCGCCGCGCCCCAACTGGCGAAACTGCAGGCATGGCGAAGCGTTTACAGTAAAGTTGCCAGCTACATTGAGGATGAACATCTTCGTCAGGCGTTTTCTTTTCACTCGCTGTTAGTGGGCGGCAATCCCTTCGCCACCTCCTCCATTTATACGCTAATACATGCACTCGAACGCGAATGGGGCGTCTGGTTTCCACGCGGTGGCACCGGGGCATTAGTGAAAGGGATGATAAGGCTGTTTCAGGATCTGGGTGGCGAAGTGGTACTGAATGCGAAGGTCAGCCACATGGAAACCACGGGGGATACCATTGAAGCCGTGCATTTAGAGGACGGACGCAGATTCCCGACCCGGGCTGTCGCTTCCAATGCGGATGTGGTTCACACCTATCGCGACCTGTTAAGTCAGCATCCTGCCGCCGTGAAGCAGTCGAAAAAACTGCAAACTAAGCGCATGAGCAACTCATTGTTTGTTCTATATTTTGGTCTGAATCACCATCACGATCAGCTTGCCCACCATACGGTTTGTTTCGGCCCTCGCTACCGTGAGCTGATTCATGAAATTTTCAATCATGACGGACTCGCAGACGATTTCTCACTTTACCTGCACGCACCTTGTGTCACGGATTCGTCACTGGCACCGGAAGGTTGCGGCAGTTACTATGTGTTAGCTCCCGTGCCACATTTAGGCACAGCGAACCTCGACTGGACGGTTGAAGGGCCGCGACTGCGCGATCGTATTTTTGAGTACCTTGAGCAACATTACATGCCTGGCTTGCGTAGCCAGTTGGTTACGCAGCGAATGTTTACGCCGTTCGATTTTCGCGACCAGCTCAATGCCTATCAAGGCTCAGCCTTTTCTGTTGAGCCCGTTCTCACACAGAGCGCCTGGTTCCGACCGCACAACCGCGATAAAACCATTAATAATCTTTACCTGGTAGGTGCAGGCACCCATCCCGGCGCGGGCATTCCCGGCGTGATCGGCTCGGCTAAGGCAACTGCAGGTTTAATGCTGGAGGACCTGATTTGAATAATCCGTCGTTACTCAATCATGCGGTCGAAACGATGGCTGTTGGCTCGAAAAGTTTTGCGACTGCCTCAAAGTTATTTGACGCAAAAACCCGGCGCAGCGTACTTATGCTCTACTCCTGGTGCCGCCATTGTGACGACGTGATTGACGATCAAACCCTGGGTTTTCAAACCGATCAGCCGTCATTACAAACGCCTGAGCAACGCCTGATGCAGTTGGAGATGAAAACGCGCCAGGCCTATGCCGGATCGCAGATGCACGAACCGGCATTTGCTGCGTTTCAGGAAGTGGCGATGGCCCACGATATTGCGCCCGCTTACGCGTTTGATCATCTGGAAGGCTTTGCCATGGATGTGCGTGAGGCGGAGTACATTCAGTTGGACGATACATTACGGTATTGCTATCACGTTGCAGGCGTGGTCGGCTTGATGATGGCGCAGATTATGGGCGTACGCGATAACGCCACACTGGATCGCGCCTGCGATCTTGGGCTGGCATTTCAGTTGACCAACATCGCCCGCGATATTGTGGAAGATGCGCATGTGGGTCGTTGTTATCTGCCGGCGAGTTGGCTGGAAAATGAAGGACTAAATAAAGAAAATTATGCGGCACCGGAAAACCGCCAGGCGCTGAGCCGCATCGCCCGACGTCTGGTGCAGGAAGCCGAACCTTACTATTTGTCCGCTACGGCGGGACTGGCCGGGCTGCCCTTGCGCTCAGCCTGGGCCATCGCCACAGCGAAGCAGGTTTATCGTAAAATTGGGGTGAAGGTTGAACAGGCAGGAACAGAAGCCTGGGACCATCGGCAGTCAACCACGACACCCGAAAAATTATCGCTTCTGTTGATGGCATCCGGTCAGGCCATTACTTCCCGGATGCGGCCTCATCCGCCTCGCCCTGCCCATCTCTGGCAGCGCCCGATTTAGCCGAATGTCGTTCTCTTAGCGTCGCCTGAAGTTTTGATAGCGGCGGCGCATAGAGAAAACCAAAAGAAACACAGCCTTCTTTGCCTCTTACGGCATGATGCATACGGTGGGCCATATACAACCGCTTCAGGTAGCCTTTGCGCGGAATATACCGGAACGGCCAACGCTGATGCACCAGCCCGTCGTGAACCATGAAATAGAGCAATCCATAGGCCGTCATGCCCGCACCAATCCACTGAAGCGGCCACATTCCCGTACTGCCCAGATAAATAAGCAGGATCGATAATCCAGCAAACACAACGGCATAAAGATCGTTAACTTCAAACGCGCCTTTGCGTGGTTCATGATGGGAAAGATGCCATCCCCAACCCCAGCCATGCATGATGTATTTATGTGCCAGTGCAGCAACCACTTCCATGCCAATCACAGTAATCAACACGATCAGGGCATTCCAAATCCACAACATAATTTCTCCAGTAGAGACGTCCGGCATCAGGCGTGAGGATTTAATTTTAACAGAGATTAGCCGCGCTATTGGTGGGAAAGAAAAAAGGCGCGCCAGAAAGGCGCGCCGGAGATTAGAAATCGGCTTTCAGAACCACACGGTAGTTGGCTTTACCTGCGCGAACGTGTTCCAGTGCCTCGTTGATTTTGGACATGGGGAAATATTCCACCGTCGGCGCGATATCCGCGCGGCCAGCCAGTTTCAACAGAGAACGCAACTGAGCAGGTGAACCGGTTGAAGAACCGGTAACGGCACGGTCGCCTAAAATCAGGCTAAAGGCAGGCACATCAAACGGCTTCAATACTGCACCAACGGTATGGAACTTGCCGCGTGGTGCCAGCGCCGCAAAGTAGGGTTGCCAGTCGAGGTCAACCGCAACAGTGCTGATAATCAGGTCAAACTGTCCCGCCAGCCCTTTTAACGCTTCTGGGTCACGGCTGTTCACCACATGGTCGGCGCCCATATCCAGAATGGCTTGCTTTTTATTGGCCGAAGAGCTGAACGCGGTGACTTCTGCGCCCATCGCATGCAGAATTTTGATGGCGATATGACCCAGACCACCAATACCGATCACGCCGACGCGGCTCATCGCGGTGATGTTATGCATCAGTAAAGGTTTAAATACGGTGATCCCACCGCACAGCAGCGGACCGGCTGTTGCCGCATCCAGCTTTTCAGGTAGTGGAATGACCCACTGCCAGTTAGCGCGCAGCTTATCAGCGAAACCGCCGTTGTTACCGATGGTCGTTGTGGTGCCATTGGCACAGTTAACATGATCGCCGCTGATGCACGGATCGCAATGCTGACAGCTTTTCGCTGTCCAGCCGATGCCCACGCGCTGTCCCAGCTTCAGGCCTTTACTTTTGGCACTGTCGCCAAGCGCAGCCACGCGCCCAATCACTTCGTGACCGGCAACCACGGGATAGGCTGAAATCCCCCATTCATTGTCGATCATCGACAGATCTGAATGGCATACACCGCAATATTCAACTTCGACTTCGACATCTTCTGCGTCTAACGGGCCTGGATCATAGTCGTAACGCTCCAGTGCTTGTCCCGCCTGCATGGCTGCGTAACTCTTAATTGTCATTCTGTACCTCATTTAACGCGTTGATTTGGCAGTCAGCGTGTTCGCCACCGTCACGAACTGGCCACCGCCAAGGTGATGTAAAGTATGTAGGGCTGAGTTACTGTCATCAAAATGCCAGCGCCCATCGTAAAAGACCCGACTGTCAGCAGCAGCAGTGACCACTTCGCCAAACAGGGTGTCATATGCCTGCTGTGCTTCTGTTTCCGGCAGTAAACGGCATTCCATCCAGGCTACACAGCTCTCTTCCAACAGAGGCACACCGAAGTGCTGACTCTCACTGGCCTGAATGGAGAACGCCGCAAATTTGTCCTGGTCGCGTCCTGTCGTGCTGCCGACGGCATACGTGAGGTCGACAAAACTTGCGGCGGGCACACAAATACCAAATGCGCCGCTGCCTTCAATCAGCTCACGTGACCAGGTCGATTTATCCACAATGATGGCCACCCGCGGCGGCGAAAACTCTACCGGCACTGACCAGGCCGCAGCCATGATGTTGCGACGCTCAGACTGACTGTCCCGACTGGTAATTAATATCGTCGGCCCATGATTCAGCAGGCGGCTTGCATGTTCGAGCGCGACCGGACGAAAATGCGACATTCAATAATCCTTACGTCCCGGGCCAGGAAAACGCGACGCCCGGTTCCGGGTTGATAAACGGGTTACTCTAGCGGTTTTCATCTCGAATCAGTTTGCCGCTTTGTGCCTTCGCGTTGCAAAATAGTGTGTAATATCATGATTTAACAATCCTGAAACCTTAAACGTTGTGCACGTAAAGCGAAACCGTTGAAGGAATAATTTTAGTCTGATTTGCCGTAACGTAAGAGAAATGAGACTAATCCTTATCAGGGTGGATAAACGGCTCCTGAGGTGAATACCCGGCAGAAAACGCGTAAAGTTGCCACAGTCAGTGAACCCGGAACTTAACTATCTAATGGGAGTTGGGATGAACAACGAAAAGCTAAGAGCAGAACCTCTCACCTGGGGACAGGGACCTCACCTGTTCGAAATTTTTATTGAGCCCACCTGCCCCTTCTCCGTACGCGCGTTCAATAAACTGGATGCGCTTTTAGAGCAGGTCGGTGAAGATAAAATGACGCTTAAAATTCATCTTCAGTCTCAGCCCTGGCACATGTATTCGGGCGTGATCGTTCGCTATATCCTGGCAGCTTCGGTGGAAAGCAAAGCGGCGGCTAAAGCGGTACTTCAGGCCGTTGCCGACCATCGGGAAGCATTTGAGTTTACAGACCATTGCCGGGGTCCAAATATGGACGTCACGCCCCACCAGCTTCTTGCCAGGCTAAAAGAATACAGCGGCATTGATGCTTACGCCGCCTTTGATCGTCATGATTTGCAAGACCTGGTGAAATGGCACTGTAAATATGCCCGTCAAAACGGTATCCATGTTTCACCGACCTTTATGATTAATGGCCTGGTACAACCGGATATAAGCAGTGGCGATTCGGTTGAAGAGTGGGCACAACGTATTCTGGACTGACGTAATGCTCCAGCCATTCTGGCCCCGCGGTAAAAGGACTGAGTATGACGATGACGCTTGAACAGATTAAAGCCAAATATCCTGACGCACTTTGCTGGTCATTTGGCGATTCTCCCGAAATGGCCAATGCGCTGGCGACGCTGGTGCTGACCGGCAAAAAAATCGCCACCTGCAGCTCTCTGCAAGGCTGGTATGAAGATGATGTGAAGCCTCAACCTGGCAGCTACAGCGTCATTTTAAACGGCGCGGATAAACCGGTTTGCGTCATCAGAACAACAGGGTTGTTTGTGACGCGCTTTGACCGCGTAACGCCAGAAATGGCGATGATGGAAGGCGAAGGTGACCTGAGCCTTGAGTACTGGCAGCGCGAACATCAACGCTATTTTCAGCGTAACGGCGGTTTCAGTACCGAAATGGAACTGATATTCGAAACCTTCCAACTGGCAGAAGTGATTTAAAAAAGCCGTTAATTCGCGCCAGCATCCAGCGCGGATTAACGGCTCAGGCCGTTCAGATGACGCGCCCAAAAGCAGCAATGCTAAAGCACGTGATCAAGTAGCGTGGTGCCATAGGAATTATCTACGGTGCAGCGCCATTGATTATCACTTTCCAGCCGAAACACATAAGTGGCACGCCGGGTGTTTTCTATCGGCTGTCCCTGCCCATCGGGATAGCGGAGCACCGTCTCCATGATAACCAGCGCGGTTCCTGCCCCTTCAATGACCTCCATCCTGCCCTGCTCCACCACCAGCTGATGCTGAAAATAGTTGGCAATGGCCTCAAAGGCACGGCGAATAGCTACGCTGCCCGTCACGGTCATTCCCGGCTTAATGACCAGGCTGGCATCGTCTGCATAGTGTTTCATCAAGGCATCATAATCACCGGCTGATATCGCCCTGTCGCATAACCTGACAACCTGTAAAACGGGATGGTCATTCATCGGAACCTCCTTACGCATAGCTGGTCAGCAATAAACCGGATGTGATAAGTATATCCCTACCGATGTTAAAAAGGAGTTAAGTATGTTTAGCCATATGGTTGTTGGGACCGATGATATTGCGCAAGCTAAAACGTTCTACGATGCTATTTTCGCGGTTATCCGTTGTGACGATCAGGGCATCGATGCCCTAGGTCGCCCTTATTACATTAAAAATAATCAGCGTTTTATCATCACCAAACCCATCAATGGTCAGCCCGCCACCTTTGCCAACGGCGGAACCATCGGCTTCACCATGCCCTCATCCGAGGAGGTGTTTCGCTGGCATCAACAAGGGATTGAAAACGGTGGCACATCGGCAGAAACACCGCCGCAGGTCAGAGAAACAGATGGAAAATGCATCGCCTATCTCAGGGACCCAACCGGCAATAAGCTGTGTGCTTTTTATAATCCGACATAATTTTTGTTAACGCATTTCGTGCTCGCTGTAAAAAGACGTTGTGTGCGGGTGAAAGATGGACATTAATCTGGCGGGGTTTCTGCCCGCGCTGCTCCCCATTGCGCTTTCACCCGGCGCAAGTTTCACGCTGGCAATGAACAGTGCACTTACGGCTGGTCGCAAAGGGCTGTTTAAAACCCTGCTCGGCACCGCACTGGGGATTTATACCCATGCTTTACTGATCGGTCTCGGCCTGTCGACGGCACTGGTTGCTTCACCCGCGCTGTTTGGCCTGTTAAAAATGGCTGGCGTGCTCTATTTACTGTGGCTGGGCGGGCTTTTATTTATCACTGGCGTCAGGACGAAGACCTTTGCGCTGAACGCGACAGAAAGCGCGGTTACGATCAAAGGTGCATGGCTGGCCAATGTCGCCAATCCCAAAGCTATCCTGTTTTACCTGACGGTGGTTTCACAATTCGTTGGTAACAGAGCGGGTATTGATGCCTTTCTGACGCTGGCCACAGTGCACATTGCGGTCATGGTTATCTGGCTGGCCCTCTTTAGTCAGGCGCTGGTGTTCTCGGCGCAAAAACTGAACCCGGTATCGCTGAAACGCTATGTGAATATGGGTGGCGGATTACTGCTTATGGTTATTGCAGTGCGCAGTCTTACAGGCTGATGTTTTAGCGAAACGGTTATCGACAATTTCACTCAGATCGGGAAGACAGGGGGGCAAACTGATGGCACCTGTTCAGCACTGGCACAAAGACGATTATCGCATTACGACGGATAAATCGCAGATGGATATTGAGGCCATTCACCGTTACCTCACCCGCTCAAGTTGGGCAGCCGGTATCGATTACGCCACCGTGGCACTGTCGGTAGAAAACAGTTTAAATTTTGGGCTGTTTCATCATCAACAGCAGATTGGTTTTGCGCGGTTTATCACCGACTCCGCGACCTTCGCGTACCTGTGTGATGTCTATGTCCTTGAAGAATACCAGGGTAGCGGGCTCGGCGGATGGCTGATTGAATGCTGTCAGTCCCATCCTGTCATTAACACATTGCGCCGACTCTTGCTGTTTACTTCAACCGCCCCCTGGTTGTACCAGAAATTCGGTTATCAGCCAGTGAACAGACCCGATTATGCCTGGACAATAACCCGACCCGACATTTATCAAACCAACCGCAAAGACCAGAATTAATCATCCCGCTTTTTCGTCTGTGTTATCGGTCTGCAATGATTGCCAGCCGCTGACAGCCACGCGCTTCCAGAGCCAGAGCAGCCTGGGCGGCACGAATGCCACTGGCACAGACCAGAACAATGCGTTTGTCCGCGGGCGGCTGCCAGCAGGCGATATGCTGGGGCAATATCCGCGTCACATCGGGAATGACGCTAACAGGCGCTTCGTCGGTCCCGCGCAAATCAACCACACAGTCGTTTGGGGTCAACAGGGCCGAATCGATAAACGGAATTCCGGCTTTTTCAGGTTCGGGCGCATTGTCGAATCGGAACTGACGCAGTTGCCAGGACACAAAATCACAATTAATCATGCAACCCAATGGTGAAGGCGACAAATTCAACAGGATACTGAGTGCCATCTGCGCCTGTAAAGCACCTAAGGTGGCGACTGCCGGACCCAAAACGCCTGCAGTGTTGCAGTTGCCTGAGGCTTTGGGTAAGTGTGGAAACAGTGCGCGATAGCTTGGCGCACCGCCGCAAAATCCGCCAGCATAGCCCTGTCGCCCCAGCACCGAGGCGCAAACCAGCGGAACACCTCGGGCAAAGCAAATATCGGAAAGCAGGTAAGTCACCGCGAAGTTATCCGCTGCATCGACCACCAGATCGATATCCGTCATTGCCGCCTCAACAATGCTGGCGCGCAACGCCACAGGATATACCTCAACAACCGTATCCGGGTTACGCTGTGCCAGCGCGCGTTGCGCGCAAAAAACCTTCGGCTCGCCAATGTCGGCCGTGGTAAACAGCGTCTGACGATGCAGATTATGCAGCGCCACAACATCATCGTCATAAAGCCGGATATAACCGATGCCAGCGCCAGCCAGCAGTGGCAGCAGCGTGGAAGCCAGCCCACCTGCACCGACCACTAAGACACGCGCAGCTGACAGGGCCTGCTGCCCTTGCTCCCCGACGTCTGGCAGCATTGTCTGTCGTTGATAACGCGACATCACCGCTCCTTAGCTGAACTGGGCCAGCCCGAAGATGGGCGTGGACGCCGCTGCCATGTCGCGGCGTTCCATCATCCCTGCCTGACGTGCCTGATGTCCCGCGTCGATGGCGCCAGCAAAGGCACCAGCCATGCGCACCGGATCGCTGGATTTCGCGACGGCGGTATTCAGTAACACAGCGTCGAAACCTAATTCCATCGCCTGGGCCGCCTGACTCGGCGCACCGATCCCGGCATCAATAATCAGCGGAACGTCTTTAAACCAGGCACGCATCGTGCGTAAGCCCTCAATATTGCGTAATCCCTGCCCTGAACCGATGGGCGCGCCCCATGGCATCAGCACTTCGCAGCCAGCATCCAGCAGTTTCTCGCCAACAATCAGATCTTCTGTGGTGTAGGGAAAAACATGAAAACCCTCGGCACACAAAATACGCGCCGCTTCAACCAGGGCAAAAGGATCGGGCTGCAAGGTGTCGGCATGACCAATCACTTCAAGTTTGATCCACGACGTGGCGAACAACTCCCGCGCCATATGTGCAGTGGTAACGGCTTCTTTAACCGTATGACAGCCTGCCGTGTTCGGTAATACGCGTTTATTCAGCGTTTTCAGAAGGTCGCGAAATGCGCCGCCCTGGCTTCCTTCACGACGTAAACTGACTGTAATAATGTCTGCGCCCGATGCGCTGACGGCCTGTTGCAAAATATCTGGCGAGGGATAACCCGCCGTGCCCAGTAAAAAACGTGACTGCCCGCTATAGTCGTAAAACATCGTTAACCTCCCTGCATCGGTGATAACACTTCCAGACGACAACCGGCCTCAAGCGGTTGGGAGGAATAGCGTTCCCGGGGAATAAAGGTGCCGTTAAGCGCGCTGGCAACACAGCCCGCATCAATATCCTGTTCCGCCAACAATTCAGCCAGCGTGCGGGCCTGAGTCTCAATAGCAAGGCCGTTCAGTTCTATTTTCATCGCATTCCCTCTGACGTAAGTTGTTGCATAAGCTTCTCGGCCATCATCGGGGCCAATAAGAAGCCGTGACGATACATACCGTTGATGGAAAAAATGCCGTTTTCATAACGAACATCGGGCAGATTATGAGAGTAAGCAGGACGCAAACCCGTACCGCTTTCAATGATGCGTGCTTCGGCAAGGGCAGGATGGATGCTGTAAGCAGCGCTCAACAGTTCCATCATTGCGCGCGCGCTTATCGGGCTGTCATCCTGGCTTTCGACCATGGTCGCGCCCAGCATAAAATGCCCTTGCGCTCGAGGTACCAGATAACAGGGAAAGCGCGGGTGCAGAAGGCGAACCGGCCGGGAGAACGTTATCTCATTCGTCTGCAGGATGAGCATTTCACCGCGTACGGCACGGAGTGCCGGCAGGGATTCCTGGGCATGGATACCACGGCAATCAATAATCTTCCCACTGGGTTTACCGCTGTGAAAATTCACGCCAGCATTGATTAAGCGCGTTTGTAACTCTTGCATTGCCAGACGGGGATCAAGATGGGCTTCTGCAGCGAAAAATAGTCCACGCGCAAAACGGTTTTCCAGCGCGGGTTCGATCTCTGCAGGCACCACCCACTGATGTTCAGACGTTATGTTCGCAAAACGGGTTAATTCAGCACGGTCGCGCGGCGGCGCAATCACCAGCGTGCCCTTCTGTTCAACGCCGCTGACGCGGGCCGACCACCATGCGGCGGCATGCTGGCCCCAGTCCACGACCTGCTGCGGCGCACTTTCCGCTTCGCACCAGGGGGCCAGCATACCGCCAGCCCAGTGGGAAGCTGCCCGGCAATCAGGTAACGTGATGATTTCGACATTTTCGCCGCGCTCCACCAGTAACGTAGCAATGCACAGCCCGGACACACCACTGCCCAGCACCGACCAGCGGCTCATTGCCAGCCAACCTGACAGCGTAAAATCAGAAACAGGATTTTCACTTTGGCCTCTCTTTTAAATCAGAGACCCGTGATACGAGAAGGGAAAAAGCATGAGCACAGTAAAAGCAGGCTCTGCGGCAAGTATCTGCACTGGGCGAAGATACCCGTCTTCCTACGCCAGTATCAACTGGGTCAGGTTCTAAGGGTCGCTAAGCCGCGCATTGCGCTATTAGCCTCTCAGTCTCTTTGGCGAGACTCCCCTGACGGGTTCTAGTTGTATTTTAAGCTGCGTCTTACGTCAAGGCTGACGCAACAATTTGTCATCAGCGTCTAAGGCACATTCAGATAACGCAGCAAGGCGGTCATACAGGCCGCGCCCAAAATAATCACGATAAGCGGGGCTTTACGCCAGGCAAGAAAAAGGGCAAACGACACACCCAACAACCTTGCCATCCCGGCAAAATGCTGGCCTTCAAACAGGGTGGTGGTGGCCGCTACGGCCAGTAACAGTACGGTTGCCGCATCAGATAGCATATGCTGCGTCCGTTCACTGACAGGCAACCTGTTACCCAGTTTGACGCCGGCATAGCGAATGGCATAGGTCCCGGCGGCCAGCAGTGCAATTCCTGCAATAATTATCGGGTGATTCATTTACGCGATCTCCACGTCAGCAGCCCTAACAGGGAAAACAGAACCGGCATACCTGCGGGAACAAATGGCGTGACCACCAGCGACACCAGCGCACCTGTCGTCGCAGGGATAGAGGTGCGGGGTTTACGTAGCGCCGGGAAAATCAGGGCGATAAGAATGGCGGGGAAAACGGCATCCAGACCGATAGCGGAAATACTCGGGATAAACTGACCAATCGCGGCCCCAAGCATCACGCTAAATGGCCAGATCAATCCAATACCGATGCCACACAGCCAAAAGGCACTGCGGCGCTGGGCCAGTATTGGCTGAGAGATGCCAAACACCACACTTTCATCGTTCATGATGTGACAGCCGAGCAGGCCTCGCCAGCCCTGACCCACCAAATCTTTAACAGCAATACCGAAGGGGAGATGGCGTGCGTTAACCAGCAGGCCCGCCGCTGCCGCAGTCAACGGGCTGCCACCGCCTGCCACGATGCCAATAAATAAGAATTCTGATGCACCAGCCAGTACGAGAGTCGATAACGCCAGTGGCACCCAAAACGGAAAGCCATCCGCAGTAGCAAGAGAACCATAAGACAGGCCTACAATCCCATCTGCGATACAGACCAGAAAAATCGCTTTAATCACGCCCTTATCGAGCGTCGTTTTTTTTGCCGGCATCAAAATCAAATCCCATATCGAACGTTTTATCCATTATAATGAACATCCGACATGTATTACAAGATGAACGATACGTTCGTTTTAATGAACAGGATGAATGATGAGTACGCCCATTAACATCATTGCCAATAGCTTAGTGAGAGAACGTCAGCGTACTGGCCTGACGCTCGCTGAGGTGGCACGTCGCGCAGGTATTGCAAAATCGACCCTGTCTCAGCTTGAAGCCGGTAATGGCAATCCCGGCATTGAAACATTGTGGTCACTGTGTGTGGCGTTGAATATTCCTTTTGCCCGCCTGATGGAGCCGGAAGCGAATCGCCTGCAGGTTATCCGCCGCGGCGAGGGTCCAACGGTGGCCGCCGAGCAGGCTGACTATAAAGCGGTGCTGTTGGCAACCTGCCCACCAGGCGCTCGACGGGATATCTATTTGTTGCACATCCAGCCCGGTAGTGAACGCTGCTCACAGCCGCATTCGCCCAATACCATTGAACATTTAATTTTAACCCAAGGGCGTGCGCTGGTGGGTCCGGTCGATTCACCGGTTGAACTGGCGGTAGGCGATTACATCAGTTATCCGGGCGACAGTGAGCATATTTTCCGCGCACTTGAACCCGACACGCTGGCTGTGTTGGTCATGGAGCACGTGTGAAGGCAGGTTTCCCCGCCTTCGTTTACCCATGCGCTGTCATGACTGCGGAACCCTGTCTGAGGGAAGCCAGTGAGATGACTCGATGCGCGCTCTTCTCCAGTAAGGCGAGGTCATGGCTGACCAGCAAAATGGCACAACGCAGCTTTGTTGCCAGCCCGGTAAGTAGCGCCAGCGTCTGCTGCTGAACAAGCGGGTCCAGACGCGACGTCGGCTCATCGGCAAATAAAAAGACAGGGTCCAGTAGCATGACCCGCAGCAGTGAAAAACGCTGAAGCTCGCCACCTGACAAACCAGAAGCCGGGCGGCTCAGCAAATCATGCGCTAATCCCAGTTGCACCATCAGTTCATCACGTCGCTGAACCGTGGCGTGGTGCAGGCGCAGCACATCATCGATAACCTGTGCCATCGACACGTCAGGTGGAAAAATGGCTGAGGGATCCTGATACAGTTTTTGGTAACGTAACTTACTGATATTGTCGGGCCGTATGACTCTGCCTGCATCCGGTTTTATCAGACCACACAGCGTATCTCCCAGGCTACTTTTACCACAGCCGCTTTCGCCGTAAAGCCCTACGATTTCACCGGCCCGAAAGGTTAAAGCCGCATCGTGAAACAGCCTTTTTCCTGAACGTTTCAGCGAAAGGCCTTCTGACTGTAACACGACGGTTTCATCACAGGGCACCCGCAAGCCTGTCGCCCAGGCCTGCGGTTCCGCCGCCAGCAACTGTTGCGTGTAACGCTCTTGTGGCCTGCTCAGCACCCGCCTGGCACTGCCCTGCTCAATGACCTGGCCTTTATGCATCACCATGACATCGCCAGCCAGCTGCCTGGCCAGTGCAATGTCGTGCGTGATCGTCAATAAGGTTTCGCCCCGAGCAACCGCCGTGTTCAACAGGCGACCTATTTCATCCCGTCGTGCGACGTCCAGCCCTTTAGTGGGTTCGTCTGCAATCAACATCGTGGCCCCACCAGCACGAGCCGCCGCAAAACAAACGCGCTGGGCCATTCCGCCTGAAAGCTGCCAGGGAAAACGCGCTGAGGCCTGCGTAAGACCCAGATGATCGAGCGCTTCTGCAGTGGACTGCTGGGCGTCATGACGCGGTAAACCCCGTACGTAACGGTAACCTTCTTCAACCTGAGCATTAACGCGCATCGTCGGATCGAGCGCGAGCCAGGGTTCCTGCGGCAGTGATGCAATGCGGTGTCCCCACAGCGCCCGAAGATGAAGCAAATCGGTTTGGAGATCATAGTGTTGCCCGTCGATCTCAACGATGCCTTTTGCGTACAGCCCCTGAGGTAATGCGCCCATGATGGCCTGGGCGAATAAGCTTTTCCCCGATCCGGTTTCCCCGACCAGCGTCATGGGCCTGCCTGGTTGAATGACCATGCTCACAGGCTCGACGATGCAGTGTTCGGCGTAAACGGCGACCTGTTTTATCACCATGCCAGTCATATACGCTCCTTGTTCACCAATAAATTCAGGCCGATCAATACGATAAAAAGCGCCATTACAGGCTGCAGTAAAAGCCAGGGGGCTTCCCAGGCATAGGGAAAGAGTTCTGTCATCATCAGTCCCAGCTCTGGCGTTGGCGGTCGTACGCCCACGCTGATGAATCCCAATGCGGACACCGCCATAATGGCATTGCTAAACGCATACACCGTTAATGTCAGCAGCAAAGGCGCCATTGCTGGCCACAAGTGTCTGCGCAACAGATAGACCATCGAGAAACCAAGCAGTAAAGAGGACTGGACTGCCGGAGACGTAACGACGGGCCGCAAGGCGGCTCGCGTCACACGGAAAAACTCCACCCACAGTACCAGTGAAATACCGAGCCACAACATGCCTGGCGAGTCTGGCGCGATAGCGGCTAACAGCAACACCAGCAACAGACCGGGAAGCGCCAGGCACATATCCGCTAACGCATTGCATATCCGGTCAACCCAGCCACCGTGCCAGGCACTGATGATCCCCGCCAGGGTGCCCATCGTCAGTGCCGTAATGACGCACATCGCCGCCAGCCCCAGCGACAGACGAAGCGCCGCGCTTAAACGGGCCAGCATTGAACGACCAAGGTGGTCATAACCCAGCCAGGCCTCTCCAGTGGGAAGCTGTAACATCTGCAGCAGGTCCTGTTGCACGGGGTCCCCGGAACTCAACAGTGGCACCAGCCAGGCGAACGCGAGCAACAACAGGAGGAGAGTCAGACCCGTTTTTTGACGGTAGGTCATGCGCGTTTCCCCCTTGGGTCCAGTACGTAACACAAGCCATCGACAAGCATATTTAAAGTGACAAATGTCAGCCCCAGTACCAGCGCACAGGCCTGAATTACGGGCACGTCCCGGGCAAAAATCGCATGCACCAGCGCATGGCCAATACCCGGCCAGGCGAACAGCGTTTCGACCACCACTACACCTTCCACCAACCAGACAAACTGCATGCCGAGCCAGGTCACGACCGGCACGCTGAGGTTGCGTAGACCGTGCCGCCAGAACAGACGCGAGCCAGACAGTCCTTTCTGTGCCCCCCAGCGATACCAGGTTGCGGTGACGGCCTGATGCGTTGCCTCACGTACCACACGTGCGCCCACGGCACTCAGTGACAACGCCAGGGTCATTGAGGGCAGGATGAAATGTCGCCACTCTCCCTGCCCTGCACTGGGCAGCCAGCCCAGGCGCAGCGCAAACAACACGACAAGCAGCAGGCCCAACGCAAAATGTGGAATCGATTTGAGTATGGCTGCCAGCCAGTTAATGAGCCGGTCCAAAAAGCCGCCTGGATGGCAGCCCGCCCAGAGACCAATCGGTATAGCCAGCAACAACGTCAGCAACAGGGAGAAGCCGGCAAGCGCAAGCGTTTGTTTTAATTGCCAGGCCAGTTCGTTGCTTACCGCCTCACCCGATACCAGTGAATGACCAAAATTGAAGCGCAGCAGATCCCACAGCCATTGCCACAGTGCATTTCCCTGAGCAGTGATATCCGCCAGTTGCTGTTGTACTTTGGCGACGGCGGCCAGATCGACCCGATCATAACCATAACGCCCCGATGCAATGCGCCAGGCCATATCACCTGGTAACGCCTGCACCAGAACGAAGGTTAAAATGCCGACGGCGAGAACGACAAAAGCGGCCTGGCACAGGCGCCAGCTGAGTTGTTTAAGCATCACTTCACCCATCTCATATCACGCAGACCGAAATGGCGTTCAAAGGGATCAAGCGTGACCGAGGTAAGATTGACATTGACCGCTGCCGACTGCTGATACCAGGCGATGGGGATCACAGGCAAATCACGCTGTAAAGCCGAAGTAATGACCTCTCTGGCCTTTTGCCTCATCGCAACATCATAACGGCGTGATAGCGTACTGAGCGCCTCACCAAAGGCCTTGTCATGCCAGTTCATCGCGCCCCAGTCACCGCCCTGGGTGCCGTAATCCTGAAGCAGCGTACCGGTGGGATCGGGTGTTAAGGCAAAATTACGGGCGAACAGCGCCATCTGCAGGCTCCCGTCATGATGACGGGCAGGGATTTCACTGGAGTTGGTTGAATTGATGACGACATCAATTCCAGTCTGACGCAGTTGCTGTTGGATCACTATGGCGATTAACGGCAGTTCCGGGCGATCCGGATAGGTTAACAGCGTGAGCGTAAACCGCTGCCCGTCGCGCACCAGAATCCCATCCTGGCCGGGCTTCCAGCCTGATTGTGTGAGTAATGCTGTTGCGCGCTGTGGTGAGAAATCCAGGGCCGGTAATGCGGGATTGTGCCATTCCGCCATTGAAGGCGGAAACATCTGTGTTGCCGCACCGGGATAGCGCAATATCGCATTGGCCAGTGCGCGACGATTAATCGCCAGGCTTAACGCCTCTCGCGTGGTTTGCTCTTTGAGAAAAGGATGAGCCAGGTTCAGTTTGAGCATGACCGTCCGCGGAACGGAAACGGTAAGAAGTTGCAGGGATTTTTTTTGTGACAGGCGTTGGCGACTGGCTGCATCAAGGTTAAAAACATAATCGGCGTCTCCGCTTTCGGCTAACAGTGCGCGGGTTTCTGCACGTCCTGCGGATAAAAATTCAGCGTTAACAATGGCGGGTTTATTCCCCCAGTATCCCTCAAATCTTTTTACGCTCAGCGTCTGAGGCGGTTGGAAACGGACTAACTGGAAAGGACCGCTACCAATGATGCGCGTGACGGCGTTTGCGTTATCCCATGATGCCAGCGCCAGAATTTGTGAACGGCTTTCCGCCAGTACCGCCAGGAGCGGCGTAAAGGGTTCACTGAGCGTAATGGTGACCTGTCTGTCTTCGCCGACGATCGATGTTATTGGGGCTTTATCCAGTAAACCCGGCTTACTGCGGGCGATATTCAGTGATTTTACGACACTTTCAGCGGTGACCAGAGATCCATCGTGAAAGTGCGCGTTCGCCCGCAGCCTGAAACGCCATTGCAGACCGTCAGGAGAAGCCTCCCAGCTCTCTGCCAGCGCAGGAACAGGCGCACCTTTGATATCTGTCTCCACGAGTGTTTCAACGACATCCATGCGAAGTAAAATATCACCGGAAAGCGCAGGATCGGTCCCTTTAATTTCGAAAGGGGCCGCAATTCGAACCGGTCTGGTCTCGTCAGCATAAGCACTCAATGAAGCCACTATCAGGCCCGCAATCGCGCTGTAAAACAGGCTTTTAAGTTGTGTCATGATATTTCTGTTTACCACATAATATTTCCCAGAATGTATAATGTTATAACATATCATTTAAAATCAAAACCCATTAAAGCGCAGGGGGATTAGAAACGAGTCAGCTCCGCTTCTCGCTGCCAGTATGTGTTTCAATCATCCTGACAAACAGTGTTGAAAATTACCTTCATTTTGTTATGTTATAACATTATATATAAAACTGATTTGAAGGATAACGCATGGCACACCATTCCCTCCCCGACTTCCAGGACTCTCGTTTACCGGTTTCTGTGCTGTCGGGTTTTCTCGGCGCAGGTAAAACCACGCTTCTTAACCACATTCTTAACAATCGTGAGGGGCGACGTATTGCTGTCATCGTTAATGACATGTCTGAAGTCAATATTGATGCGGCGTTAGTGCGCAACGGCGGTGCTGAGCTGTCGCGTACCGATGAAAAGCTTGTAGAGATGAGTAATGGCTGCATATGCTGCACACTTCGTGAAGATCTGCTGCTGGAGGTCAAACGGCTGGCGCAGGAAGGTCGTTTTGATCATCTGGTCATTGAATCAACCGGCATATCTGAACCGCTTCCTGTGGCAGAAACCTTCACCTTCGCCGATGAGGACGGTGAAAGTTTATCCAGTATTGCCCGACTGGATACGATGATTACTGTCGTAGATGGTTATAACTTCCTTCGTGATTATCGTTCCGTCGACTCACTGCAGGCGCGCGGTGAATCCCTGGGCGAAGAAGATGAACGGTCTGTCGTAGATTTACTGGTTGATCAAATCGAATTTTGCGATGTACTGGTCGTCAATAAAACAGACCTGATCAGCGAGGAAGATCAACTGTCGCTTAAAGCAATGTTGCATTCATTGAATCCGCGAGCGCATATCATCACCAGCCATTTTGGTAACGTCCCACTTGATCAGGTGCTGGATACCGGGCTGTTTGACTTTGATCAGGCTGCGCAGGCACCTGGCTGGCTAAGAGAACTTCGTGGCGAGCATCAACCAGAAACAGAAGAGTACGGTATTCGTAGTTTTGTTTATCGCGCCAGGCGGCCCTTTCACCCCGAACGTTTCTGGCATGCTGTTAACCACCAGCTTGATGGTGTGATTCGTTCCAAAGGCTACTTCTGGCTGGCCAGCCGTCCGGACTTTGCTGCAATGTGGTCACAGGCAGGCGCGGTTGCCCGTCATGGACATGCCGGAAGCTGGTGGGCCAGCATTCCACGTGAGAAATGGCCTCAGGATACTGAGTCTCTTAATTTTATTGCAGAAAACTGGCTGGATGGCATTGGAGATGCCCGACAAGAACTCGTATTTATCGGTATAGAAATGGATGAGAAACAGGTGCGTAGTGCGCTTGACGCCGCGCTCTTAACGCCACAGGAAATGGCTCAGGGGCCCGCATACTGGGTGACGCTTTCCGATCCGATGCCGGGCTGGTTTGAGGATGCGGAATCCTGAGGGTCAGATCCGGGGAGCTTCAGATAACCTGCTGTGGTGAACAGTCAGTCAAATCATTCTGTCGCGCAGTCCTTCAGAATAAACCGGCGCACAACGATGCGCCGGTTTTAGCTGTGAATCCGCAGAACAAACTTCAGTAAGGCTCATTAACGGCGGTTTTTCCATACTGTCTGCACATTACAGAATTCATGCACGCCAAAGTGTGACAGCTCGCGGCCGTAGCCACTCTTTTTGACACCACCGATAGTAACGCGCGGATCGGAAGCGCCATTGCCGTTAATAAAGACTGCGCCCACTTCCAGCTCATCACTCATGCGTGCGGCAACCTCTTCATCAGCGGTCCAGACTGTTGCACTCAGCCCAAAATCGCTGTTATTGGCGATTTCCAGCGCATGCTGAGCATCGTTTGCCACTGCAATTGCCGCCACGGGACCAAACAGCTCTTGTCTGAAAGCGGTCATGTCGTTGGTGACATCCGCAAGGATGGTTGGGGCGTAATAATTGCCCTGCCCTGCTATTTTCTCGCCGCCTAACACCAAACGTGCACCTTCACGCAAGCTGGCTTTGACCTGCTCATCGAGCTCATCGCGCAGATCGGCTCGTGCCATCGGACCGATGAAAGTCTGTTCATCAAGGGGATCGCCAATTTTGAGTGATTTGACTGCGTCAACAAAACGCTTTTCGAACTCATCTGCGATGGATGCTTCGATAATAAAGCGTTTAGCGGCCATACAAACCTGTCCGGTATTTTGATAGCGGCCTGTTACTGCCGATTTTACGGCTTCATCAAGGTCAGCATCGGCCAGCACGATAAAAGGGTCCGATCCCCCTAACTCAAGCACCGTCTTTTTCAATGCCGCACCTGCCTGTGCTGCGATAGCTGCACCGGCACGGACGCTACCTGTTACAGCAACAGCCGCGATGCGGTCATCTTTGATTGCAGCTGAAACGCCTTCGTTATCAACATTAATCACATTAAAACCGCCTTTTGGCAGGTCAGTCGCATCAAACAATTCTGCCATCAGCGTAGCGCTGCCCATGACGTTGGGTGCATGTTTGAGTAGATAGGTATTGCCAGCAAGTAGCATGCCTACTGCGCCGCGCAGAACCTGCCAGAAAGGGAAATTCCACGGCATAACGGCAAGAATAACGCCGATTGGACGAAATGACTGCCATGCATCAGGAACCTGCGAAGGCTGGTCTGCCAGCATTGCAGGTCCATGTTCTGCATACCAGTCACACAGGTTCGCGCATTTCAGGATCTCTCCTCTCGCCTGTGCAACGGGCTTACCCATTTCAAGAGTAATCATACGTGTCAGTTCAGTTTCGCGCTCACGAAGCTGTTGGCTCAGTTGACGAAGCACGCTTACACGGGTTGCCATGCTGCTTTGCCGCCACTCTTTGTAAGCCGTTGCGCTGGTATTTAGCGCTTGCTCCAGTTCAGAAGCGCTTTGCATTGGGTATTGGGCAAGAATCTCGCCTGTTGTGGGATTACGTGAAATCGCAAAGTCAGTCATGGACTTGATCCTTTATCAATAAGAGACCCGATCACCATACGCTGGGATGATGCTGATGAAAAATGAATAATAGTGAGCAAGTTGTTTATAAAAAATGAAAGAAGAATTTATAAAGAGAATGATCCTTTGAGAAAATCATTATGATCGACTTTCTCGCTATGCTTTCAGAAAAGGCTGTGAGGATACTCGCAAGGTGTGCGCAGAGAGGCTGTTTTTTTGAGTTATCCACTTATACAGTGATTAGTTCCTATATAACGATCATAAAGAGATCCCTTATAGATCCAAAGAGATCCCCGATCGCCGCAGGCCGCACCACACAAGGGCTGAGAGGGTGTTGTCATTCACTGTAATCAGTAAAGTATTCACTGTAATCAGTACTTTATTCACTACACACAGTAGAAAGTTCACTATAATCAGTGCTAATGTTCACTGTAGTCAGAAAACGATCCTTTTCATCCACAGAATGAAGATCTTATCCAATGGCAGATAAAGATAGTGAAAACAAAGCGTTACTAGAGCCTTTTCTGTCTGTGACCAAAAACAGTGGCGAAGTTATCCAGCTTCATCCAAACAAAAATAATACCGTCCAGCCTGTGGCTTTAATGCGCCTGGGTTTGTTTGTGCCCACGCTTAAATCCACAGCGCGTGGCATCTCGGGTGCGATGGCTTCAACCGATGCCACTAAAGAACTTAAAAACCTTTCGCTGGTTAAAGCGGAAGGTTATGAAAAGATTACCATCACCGGTGCCAGGCTGGATATGGATAATGACTTTAAGACATGGGCAGGTATTATCCAGTCATTTTCCCGCTATCCGACACAGGGAGACACGGTGACGCTGCCCTTTATTGATTTCGTGAAGATGTGCGGAATACCTTCGGCGAACTCCTCTGCTGCGTTACGCAAGCGCCTTGACGCCTCATTACGTCGTATCGCGACGAATACGCTTTCTTTTGAAGGTAACGGTAAAGCCTACCATACGCACCTTGTCCAGTCGGCCTACTACGATCGCGAAAAAGATATCGTGCGCATACAGGCCGATCCTAAGCTATTTGAGCTCTACAACTTCGACCACAAGGTTTTACTGCAACTACGCGCCATCTCCCGCCTTAAGCGTAAAGAATCGGCTCAGGCGCTTTATACGTTCCTTGAGAGCCTGCCAACCAATCCTGCTCCTATTTCTCTTGCGCGTTTACGCATGCGCCTGAATCTCGGATCAAAAATTACCACTCAGAACCATGTGGTGCGTCGCGCGATGGAACAGCTCAAAGAGATTGGTTACCTTGATTATTCTGAAGTTAAACGCGGGCGTTCCGTGTTTTTCATCATTCACAGCAGAACGCCAAAGCTTGATGGCATAAGCAATCTTGAGGGAATCGATACGCTCGAAGACATCGATTTTGAGGACTAGCCCGAAGGTTCACTGTAATCAGTACATCCTGCGTTGCAGTGTCACTTTTGCCTGAAAGTGACATCCGCATTCTCTTCTCCGCTATTCCCTGTGCGATGCAGTGCGCAAGATGTTCACTGTAATCAGCGCCGTTCACTGTAGTCAGTAAAAGCGTACTGCCTAAAACTCTCTGTTCAATTCCCTTTTTTTAAATGTGATATTAATCAATTGATTATATGTTTGTAGGTGCTCACTATTATTATTGGTAGTCCCTGCTTCCTCTTCCGAACCCACAATTACTGATTACAGTGAATGTTGCCTCTGGCGTGCACATCAGCAGACAGGACTGATTATAGTGAATCCCCGCACGTTATCTATCAAGCTGATTACAGTGAATTTTTAATGTATCTCTCTGTTTAAAAAGAGCTTTTTTTTCGGGGTTTTTCGAGTCCTTCTCCTCGTTTTGGCTTTAACATTCCAGATAATGACACGTGAAAAAAGTGACAGGGTTAGTTGGATTGCTGATTACAGTGAACGTGATGTTACCTGTAGAGCGCGATAGTCATATCTGCCATCACATTTACTGATTACAGTGAACATCTTGACTCATTACAGTGAACGTCCAGCCGGTAGCGCGGTACCTGAAAACACAGGTGCTGATTACAGTGAACATTTCACCTGTCGGTGCCCCGCTTCCAGGTTTGGTGCGGATTCTCGTTTTTTCATCTATTGATTACAGTGAATGTTTTACTGACTACAGTGAATCTGTAAACTGCATTCAACCATTTTCACAGGTAATGACTAAATACGATGCGGGGAAAGAGACATTGTTAACTCCACTGACTACAGTGAATGTTTTGACGAAAGCGCCTCTGGCGGCAAGGACTTCCTTGATGCTCTGTTGATGGATAACAAGGCATGGATTACCAGCAGACGGTATCCCCTACTGACTACAGTGAATGTTTTAACCCGGGTACGGCATACAAGCGTTCTGGAGTGTACCGTCATGGCACGTGATGAGGGTGGCGGTGTGCTGAAGAGTGCTGCTGCTGAGCATGAAAGCCAGACACAACATGACTGAGATTACTGACTACAGTGAACGTTTATGCGAACCGGGCAGTTTTACTGATTACAGCGAATATTATGGTTGCCGCCCTTGCTGACTATAGTGAATTTTTAGCCCTGCTGTAGTAAATCAAAAACTGTCTTTACCTCCCTCACTCACTCCTGTTCTTTACTGCCTGGTGCCTGCTGTAGAGAGCTGTCCAGTAAGGTGGGGAGTTTCGCATTATCACTATGTCGTCACTGACTACAGTGAATCTTCTACTGTTTATAGTGAATGTTTTAAGCTTGTTGGGTTTCCTGTTTCTGCTAACCACAGTGAATGCATTAGAGCGTCCTGATTGAGCGCGCTATGACGCTACCTTAACCTGTTTACTCTTCTTCATGCCGGGCCAGCTAGCCTTTTTCAGGGCAGATTGATCAATGTAAAAACCTACTGATTACAGTGAACGTTATCACTTCTGTTCATCATTCTGGTTGCCGTTTCATACATATGGGCCGCGGGAGTGGGATTCGACAGGGTTGTGTTCGGGCTTATCAGGTGGAATAAGCTCGGACTAGACGCGTTTCACACGATGCCTGTCCAGCGCGACACACGCTCATTACAGTGAATTGTGCGAATAGCGTCACAAAAATCAGGAGTTTCACATCTAACACAAGATTACGTTTATAAGATAAATTCTTGCCTGATGTGCAGGATTTAGGTATAAATTCATAAATCCTACATGTTTGGAGTAAGTATGGCTAACGATGATAGTCAGGTCATGAAAGTTGCTCAGCGTTCAGAACGCATGTTATTGAGCCTTACTGAACAAATTCAGGCACAAAAACTTGAGTTGCAAGAAAACAGTTACTACCAAATCTATGCCAAGGCTGCGCTGGCGAAACTGCCAAAGTTAACGCGTGCCAGCGTAGATTATGCAGTGAACGAAATGGAAGAGAGTGGCTATCAGTTCGATAAACGTGCAGCAGGTAGCTCCGTCAAGTACGCGATGTCCATTCAGAATATTATTGATATTTATCATCATCGCGGCGTGCCTAAATACCGCGATCGCCATACTGAAGCCTTTACTTTGTTTGTGGGTAATCTTAAAGGTGGTGTTTCAAAAACCGTTTCTACGGTTTCTCTGGCTCACGCGCTGCGAGCGCACCCTCACCTCTTGTATGAAGACCTGCGCATTCTCGTTATTGACCTTGATCCACAGTCCTCGGCCACCATGTTTTTAAACCATGAGCGTTCTGTTGGACTTGTTGAGGCCACGGCCGCTCAGGCGATGCTGCAAAACGTCACGCGTGATGAGCTGGTGAATGAATTTATTGTGTCATCCATCATCCCCGGTGTGGATGTGCTGCCTGCGTCGATAGATGATGCATTTATTGCATCAAGTTGGGATCAGCTTTGTGCCACACATCTGCCCGGGCAAAATATTCATTCAGTGTTATACGATAATGTGGTTTCTAAGCTTAAAAAAGATTACGACTTTATCTTCATTGATAGCGGGCCACATTTAGATGCCTTTTTAAAAAATGCGATAGCCGCGTCCGATCTGCTGATGACGCCTGTCCCGCCTGCGCAGGTGGATTTTCATTCCACACTCAAGTACCTGACCCGTTTGCCCGAGCTCATCGGCATTATTGAAGAGTCCGGCGCGACCTGTCGACTTCAGGGCAACATTGGGTTTATGTCTAAGCTTTCAAACAAAGCAGACCATAAACTTTGCCACAGCCTGGCAAAAGAAATTTTCGGTGGCGATATGTTGGATGCGACGCTGCCGCGTCTGGATGGTTTTGAGCGATGTGGTGAGTCTTTTGACACCGTGATATCTGCCAATCCCTCTACCTATGTCGGCAGCAGTGAGGCGTTGAAAAATGCCCGTTCTGCCGCTGAAGACTTTGCTAAAGCGGTTTTCGACCGCATTGAATTTATCCGCCTGAACTGAGGTTTATATGAGTGCAAAAAGAATAACGATCGGCAGAACCTTCAGCCAGACACCGTTAAACACAGAAAAAAGCGCTGATAGCCATTCACAAACGTTTGTACTGGCAACAGGAAAGCGTGCCTTATTTCGTTTTGAACATATTCTTGCGAATGACGTTGAAGCCAAAACGTTTGTGACCATGGAAACAAATGGGCGTGATCAGTCTGGACTCACACCGGACTCGCTACGCGATATTATTCGCACTATTAAGCTTCAGCAGTTCTTCCCTGCCATTGGTGTCATGCAAGGTGAACGTATTGAGATCCTGGATGGCTCACGACGTCGTGCGGCGGCGCTTTACTGTAAAACTGGCCTTGATGTGCTTGTCACAGATGCGGCGATAACGCCTGATGAAGCCCGCCGGCTGGCTCAGGATATCCAGACAGCACGTGAGCATAATTTGCGTGAAGTCGGTATGCGGTTACTGGCACTCAAAGACGGTGGCTTGTCACAAAAAGAGATTGCTGAAAACCAAGGGCTCTCACAAGCCAAAGTTACGCGAGCCCTGCAGGCCGCTAGCGTTCCTGCTGATTTGATATCCCTTTTTCCGAATCAATCTGAGCTGACTTATCCTGATTATAAGGCGTTGCTCCAGGCGGCGGATAAACTCAGTGAAACAGGCCAGACTGTAGATGCACTGATAAACGCAATCTCAGCGGAAATTGATGTGGTAAGAGCGCGTGAGGGTTTAGCTGAGGATGAACTGAAAAATACCATTCTCAGGTTGATTCGTCAGGGCAGTCAGACACTGGTGAAAGAACCGGAAAAAGATAAAACAACGGCGGTCACCCTCTGGTCTTTTGCAGATAAAGATCGCTTTGCACGTAAAAAAACGCGCGGAAGAATGTTCAGCTATGAGTTTAACCGTCAGTCCAAAGAGCTCCAGGATGAGCTTGATAAGGTCATTGCTGAAACCTTAAAGAAATATATGACGCGTTAAAACGTACATCAAACCAGGCAACCTGTATTTGTCTGGTTTGCGCTTTCCCCCCTTCTTTTTTTCTCCGCCATTCACGTTTCAGTACGCTGTTAATAGCGAATTTCAGGCTGAAATCGCCAAAGAAAACGGCCCCAGATGTTTTTAACATCATAATTTAAATGACTATTTTATTTTTATTGATCTGAAATTCGCCAGTTTTCTTGCTCGTAAAAACCTAATCAAAAACATGTTGAAAATCGGACAAGAATGACAAAGACGGTTTTAACGCTGAAAATTTTCATTGAACGTCGATGTAAGGCCTGAGCGATATTTGCTCAAGCATTCTCCTGTCTGGAGGTCTCTCTTAACAGCTTAACGATCCGAAATACCATTTTAACCGCATCGCGCAATATGCAGAGTCGCTAACAGCATAACGGGATGGCGAAAGCAGCGCTGTTTTTAAGATTATACTATTGATAAATAACGTTTTTATTCTGGCGATTTCAGGCTGAAATTCCATCCGAGGTGAAATTTTTGTCATCGTTGAGGCGATAAAATCATTCAAATTTACAGCTTTTATTGGCTTTAGAATGCTAAAAGGAAAAATGCTAAATATCATTGAGAATGATATACAGAAAATATCCCTTACTTATCCACAGAAAAAGTGGATAAGTAAGGGAATTCTGAATAAACCCTTTTGAACGTAGGCTGTCATCCTGTTGCAATCAAATGGTAAAAAGTGGATGACGAAAGTCACACCTTAGCCAATTCATCTGATCTGTAAGAGCAAATGCCTCTCTGAGTAAACGATATTGCTTAGGTGCAAAACTGAGGTTTTGACGTGTCTGGAATACTTATCGGCGAGTGCAACAGGTTCAGGCCGCGCCAGACCGCCCTCAATATCTGCACTTATGTACCTGGCCCTTCTTCAAACATTACTGCCGCTCTCTCTTAACTGGGTTTGGTCCGACGATGGCATTGTCATGTTGAACAAAAAAGATTTTGCGACGGATTGCTATTTATCCGTGCCTCCGGAGCCTGAATGTAAGGGTTCACTCAAGGCCGTTCTTAATATGTGTCGCATGAATCACGTCCCAACTCGGTCAGTCTAACGTTCCCCCTATCAGACGGAAAAGCCCTGATGCCATTTGTCCAAAGAAAACAGCATCAGCCAATGCCAAACGGATAAGTTCTTTAGAGGATAACGGCGAAGAGATTGCCCGTACTTTTATTCACTGTAATCAGAAACGACTTCTCTGGAGCCGATCGCTTCCAGCTATCCCTTTAAAAAAGTGCCACTCAGTATCATCTACTGATTGCAGTGAATGCTTCAGTGTTGGCATACGTAAGTGTGCATGCTTACGGAGCGGGTGATATTTCCCGTTCAGCGGGAGACAGGATTACAAGTAGAGTCAGCGCAATCCGGGCTTTAACCAATGGGGCTTAAAGGGAAGGATCGTATCTGTGTCGGTGTTGCGCTGATTACAGTGAATACATGCATAACGTTCACTGTAATCAGTAACAGTAAAGTGGCCTGTTTGGCGATTTCAGCCTGAAATCCTTCTTCACCTCAGATTCAATGAGTCAGAATGGTGTGAAGAAGTCGGTAAGAGGATACCTTTGGGAGAATATCTGGCTCAGGCATACGCGCACGACCACTCAATTTTTAACGGCCTAAAACAATGCTCATATCATTCACACTTTGCTGCCTGTTTAAAGGTCAGTATTTAATGAGCCAGAAAACAGACCACCATTCGACAGATAACATTGCAGGTACCGTCGTTACTCGGATAAATGGGTAATCCCGTGCGCTTTTAAATGTGTTCCTCATCTGTGTTAATAAGGTCTGCGAGGTAACGAGCAATTAGCCATGATTACGCCGCAAAAAAGAGTCTTTACTCTGCTACGTAGTAGTTCTCAGCTTTAACGCAGTACCCTGACTGTCGTTGATTTGTTGATGCCATGATTATTTAACATAATACACAACGCTGTAGTGAACCCTATATGCTGATACCCGACTATTTGCAGCCACTGCGTGTGCTGTGTTTGTTTAGCTGCCTGATTACAGTGAACAGAAATTACATTCACTGTAATCAGATATGGGCAGGATGCTTGGCGATTTCAGGCTGAAATTCAGGTGCTGCACTGCGTTTCATCGGCAGGCTGAATATATACCTGCACCTGGAACAGGAGAAACGAACGTTCTTCATTATGATAAATTGCTGAAGCCTGCCACTTGCGGCACAGTGCATTCCCCAGACGAAAAGCAAAAGTGTTCAGCTGGTTGTGGAGCATCTTCAATGACGGTTCTCATGGAAGCTAAATGGCTGCGTTTGACTCACCATCAGGTAGATGGTGCGGCGGAATATCCCGGCGAAGAAAACCTTCCTTTGTGGCGTTGAGGAGCAGCAACTGACCTGTCCCCGCGAGCAATGTGCACCCTGGCAAAAAAATCATTATGTTGCGTATAGCGGGAGCACATGAAAGCTAAAAACCGTTCTGATAATCCAGAGATAACATCCAGATGATAAAAGGCGGGCAGGGCGCGTAGCCTTGCTTATCCTCTGCTTAACACCGAGAGAGCGACAACCTTAACCGGGCTGGAAATGAATTGCTGTTCCCTTCCAATGCGCAGAGACCAGCATCTTCAGGAGGATTCGTGCTGATAGCTTCAATCAAATATAAGCGCAGAAGGCGTCAGCTATGCTGTCGATAGCATAGTTAACAACGGTATTGGGCGCATCAGATATTCATGTGCCGGTCATCATGATTTCCCCTGAAGGCGAAATGTTAGGCGAGCAACGTGCAAGAGCATGCCATATTTTACCTTGATAGGTTGTCATCACTGACCAGCAGTTCAAAGCCGATCCTTTCCTGCAAAATATCGTCTGCCTGCTTAGCAAAATAAATGTCCATAACGCTGTGTTTTGATGGTGGTGACGCTAACGGCGGACATCGTATGAAGAAGAGGAGTTATGCACCGCCGATAAGAGCGTTGTTAACCTGTATCACAACGTGCGTGCAGTATGTATAAAATCACAGGGCGATGATTGCGTCGATTTCAATGAGCAAGTCTGGCGAAAACAGGGCACTAACCTGCACCAACGAGCTGGCAGGTAAGTGGTCTCCGTATCGTTTAAACAGTACGTGACGCAGCGCATCAATATCGGCAAAGGAGGTAATAAAAATAGTCACTTTGAGTAAATTCGCCAGTGAGGTGTGCTCCGCCGCGGCTATAGTTTCCAGTTGATCGAAGATCACGTCTGCCTGATCCGCAATATCACTCTGATGCGCCGTAGTACCGAAGGCCGTTAAGCCTGATACATAGAGCGTTTGATTGTGGCGGACGGCATGGACGTAAGGGGCATTTACCTGCCCCAGTGCGGGATAGTTTTTCCGTTCTGGCATCATAGTGGTTTGCTCCTGATGAATCACTTCTGCGCACGTATCAGTTGTGTGCACTGGCTACTGTTATGCGACGCTTGCTGTTTCTGCTCAGGCGTCAGCGTCTTCCAGTCATTAATGACCCGGTTTGCGAGGGCAGGGATGAAATGGATTTTTTGCAACGCGTAATCTGAATTACTGCCCTCTATCACGTTTTGCATATCTTTGTGTAACTGATGTTCATTCTGCTGAGATACCGCGCAGATCACGGAAATGTAATAGGCCTCATCTTCAGCATTATAATGGGGGATTAACCACCATCCCAGGCCGCCAATGGCAATGGCGGCTGGAATAATGAATTTACGTTTTAAAGCTGTCATGTATTTATCCTGACTTATTCATATGACTGGTGTGAGTGGCCAGAGCCCGGGCGCGTATCCTGCCATAAATGCGTTGCATAGTTAAATCCTCGCTAAAGTGAGCCGTCTCTGCCGTGGATATGCCATAAGATTAGGAAATTTATGGAAGAAAAACCGGTTGTAACAGGTGTTTACTTTCCATGAAATCCTGGCCAGAAAACTATAAAAATTAATACAATTAACAGGTTACAGACCCAGACTTATCTGTATTAACCGCGATGCATTCGAAAGCGTACTACCATTAGATGGCGGGGTTTTAGGTAACCCGGGGGAGAGATATACACATTCATAGGGGAACGGCGTGCTTATAAAAAAGAAGAAGATAAGATCTCACACAGAGGACCGCTATCTGGCCCTGGCACTGGCAACAACCGCCGGCATACTTAATGCTATGGCACTGGGCGCATTTGGTTTTTTCCCGTCGCACATGAGCGGGAACACCTCTCAAATTTCAACAGAAGTCTTTACTTCCGATCTGGATAGCCTGCTTTTTCTTGCCGGTTTGATCTCGGCATTTGTCATCGGATGCACATCCGCCAGGTTAGTCATTATTGCAGGAGAACGACGTAAAATCAGAACCATTTTCTGCCTGATCATACTGGCAGAAGGTTTTGCCCTGACTGCCGCATCGCTGTTTGAAAAATTATTTTATTCACCCAGTTACAATGGTGAGGTCCTGTTAATGCTTGGATTCCTGATGGGGCTCCACAACGCGACCTCGACGCAATTATCAAACGGCCGTGTCAGATCGACACATATTACTGGCACGCTTACTGACGCCGGAATCGCATTCGGTTCTTATCTGTCGTCGTTTGTATCACGTGCAGAGCCTTGTGACAGACGATTTGCACAAAAGCAGTTATATACGCATTTAACTACGGTGTTGTCTTTTTTAACCGGTTGTATTGTCGGTCTGCTCCTGTTTAAAACCTATGCCTTTAACGCTATGATTGGGCTGGGTATTTTTCTCATTATTCTCTCAGTAAGCGCAATTGTGATGACGTTATATAATGCAAAGAAGTTGTAATAGTTAATTTATCGGAAAGGCGGTTTTTGCTGATGTTTATTTCGTTAACCGCTTTTTTTTATTAATGAAATGCTGATCACGACAATAAATAATATTTTTATATTAAAACTTGGAATCGCTATTCAATGGATTGGGAACGTTATGCGAGCATACATTCCGATTAACTGACCAAAAAAAGAAATAAATCTTTACGTTTTATCTGATTTTGTAAGATTTTGAGGGTGAGTATAATTTTTTAGCAGGAGTGAAAATAAATAGACCCAAAAAATCAATAATATAACGCTGTATTGCCGCTTCGCTTAAGGTTTATTTTCATTATCCGCTTTGTTTTCATGATAACAAAGGTGTTAGTCTGTATATACATACACCAGTTGGAGGTTATGTGAATAACCATGAAGACAACGATATTCGTGCGCTGATTGGGAGAGTGGTAAGTGAACTTCTGAAGGTGGGTGAGCCCATACAGTTTCACCAAATCACAGATGCATTGTTTCGTTTGAGTCAGGACAGCCGTGACAGGCGATTCAAAGTTCTTTGCCAGCGCGCAATCCATTTTTTTTCACGCAAAATGCACTAATGCTGACCTGTAACCTCACCATTTTGCAGGATAAAACAAAACTGACGTGGGCATTACCTGCGTCATCCATTACTGAATCACGCAGTTAACAGAATCAAATACCTGCATCGTCCGGCGTACGACCGACAACGATTTCCAGCGTTCTGCGTAACAGCTCAATACGGAACTCATCATCAGTGCATTCAAGCTCTGCAATCAAATACAGGATGATGGCTTTATTGGTTACGCGTTTCTCATCGCTAACGATATTTCTGATAACTCTGCCAAGCAACTCAGTTTCCTGAGCAAGATGCTCTCCCTCACTGCGAAAAAACTCGATGATGGCTAAATCTGATGTGCTCTGTTGCATAGTCATAATTCTCTAGGAAAATCGTCAGTTGCATCTTTGGGAGTCAGCCGACAGTGTCATTAAATATTAAGGTTAATCGGGCGTAACACAGGTTAGTACTTACACTTTACGATTGCTCAATCATTAGGCAATCGCCGTGAACTCAATGTTTTTTAGAGCCTTCCGGAGGGCCATCGTTGTTTAAGCGATGATTATCACGTTCGGGAAGATCAACTCTGCGGCGGCTGTTGGCTGAGGCTATTCCTTTTTGGACTTCAACAATCGCAACTTTAATAGCCTGAAGCTTCGTTGCATCGTCGGTTTCGCCTGCCATCGCTTCTAGCTGAGCAATTAACGCATTACTGGATATCGGACTTTCCGATTTGAGTAAGGTCAGAACAGCCTCACCTATCATCACGTCCGTTATTTTTTCTTCTTCACTTCTGTACATACTGGCTTCTCTGATTACGATTTGTGGCCATGTTCCGGTCACGATGACGGGGACAGCTAACCTTCCCGCGTCAGCTGTGGGCAGTACTATCCCTTTGAGTAAATGTGGTACTGCCCGATCAGAAATTACTTTCGGTAACGAATTAATATTTAAAGATGAAAACCTTCTATTCGCTTTCGCGACTAAACAATAATCCAATCAACGCCTGGTAATGACGTTGTTGCTCCGTGGCATCACAACTATCAAGACGGTGAAGTAATTTACTGCAAATTGCTTTACGAGAAAGGGTTTGACCTGCGCGCAGTAGCTCAACAACAATCTCTCCCAGCGTTTCTTGCTGCGAGGGCAAATTTGCCTGGTTGAAGTAACGGGCGATGTCGCTGGTATTATCCGGTGCATGTCCGTTCTGACGCATACTGTTATCCTCAAGTGGTTAAAATGTACTTTGCCATAGAGCGAAAGTTATACAAGTTTTAAAAACTTGTACAGAATTTTGATGAACTTGAGAGGTTTTTTTTGTGCAAAAGATGCTAACGCATTTAAAACAAGAAGTTACAGAAGGATAGAGCATGTGTGGAGGTTATGTTGCCTTAACGCTAAAAGGCGCAAGGTTAATAACCTGCTGCTCTGAAAGGAGCATAGTACTATTTTAAGAAAATGTCATCGCAGTCATTATCTGCGGATGGTGAAAACACGGACTTGCGTGCTGACCAGCCGGGACCTGCTGCCAGGCGAGATCCAATTTTCCTGAAACCCATAAGCCATTTCGTTGCATCATACAACTGTGACAGTCTGGCCTCATCGACTTCAGATTTCGTCATCACGTTAAGCTCATCGACCAGAGACTCGACGCTGACATCCTGATTAATTGCAATCAGATTCAGGGCGGCTTCGCCAATGATCGTGTTGGTCAGTTGCTGCTGGGAAAGTAACAAAAGAGCCTCCTTTGATCGTTGTTCGATGAGAGTAATTTTAGCAAAGAATACTGTTCCCTTTTACCTTAAGAGCTATCCGCTGTGAGGAATCGGTTGTGCACCGCGCATTGCGTCGAATTTTTGCATATCGGGTTGCGCCATGTTGCCCGAATTTTGCTTTTAGAATAACTATTTAGCCACTCTGCATTACAAAAGCTCAAACTTCCATTCATTTCATTAAAAAACTTCACAAAGTGTTTCTGTGTGATCTTTTATAGCCTGTGCTATAAAAGTTAGCTAATGCTAAATTATGAGAATGGTCACATTCAAACGTTGGGTGGCGAATATGGTGAGAAAAATATCAGTTACTACACTTGGCATCTTTTTTAGTCTGTTCCTTAGTGTTCACAGCTATGCGGCGGAAAAATTTAAGGTTGTCACCACCTTTACTGTTATCGCTGACATGGTAAAAAATGTGGCAGGTGACGCAGCTGAAGTCACGTCGATTACCAAACCCGGCGCGGAAATTCATGAGTATCAGCCGACGCCGGGGGATATCAAGCGTGCACAAGGCGCGCAACTGGTGATGGCTAATGGCCTGAATCTGGAGCTCTGGTTTCAGCGTTTTTATCAGCATCTCAAGGGCGTTCCTGAAGTCGTCGTTTCAACAGGCATAACGCCGATGGGAATAGGGGAGGGGCCGTATAACGGCAAACCTAATCCTCATGCATGGATGTCGCCAGATAATGCACTCATTTATGTGGATAATATCCGTGACGCCTTAGTCAAATACGATCCAGCCAATGCCAGTACCTATCAGCGCAATGCTGCCGCCTATAAACAAAAGATTGTCACAGCGCTCGAACCGGTTCGTCAGCAAATTGCCGCTATTCCTGAAAACAAACGCTGGATAGTCACCAGCGAGGGCGCATTCTCCTATCTGGCTCGTGATTTAGGACTTAAAGAGCTTTATCTCTGGCCAATTAATGCGGATCAGCAGGGAACGCCGCAACAGGTTCGCCACGTTATCGACCAAATGAAAAAAAATGCCATTCCCGTCATCTTCAGTGAAAGTACCGTTTCCGATAAACCAGCCCGTCAGGTTGCCCGTGAAACCCATGCGCATTATGGCGGCGTGCTGTTTGTGGATTCCCTGAGTACGTCCAGTGGTCCGGTGCCGACTTACCTTGACCTGTTGAAAGTGACCACTCAAACCCTGGTGAACGGCATCAACGATGGGATGAAAACACAATGAGCCCAACAATTGTTGTTTCCGACCTCTCGGTGACCTACCGCAATGGACACACCGCGCTGCATAATGCCAGTTTCAGTGTGCCAGCGGGTTCAATTGCGGCACTCGTCGGTGTTAATGGATCGGGAAAATCCACGCTTTTTAAAGCGATGATGGGATTTGTGCCTGCCCACGCCGGTCAAATCAGCATACTGGGTATGCCAACACGTAAAGCGCTTCGTCGCAGCCTGGTGGCCTACGTACCCCAGGCGGAAGAGGTGGACTGGTCTTTTCCGGTTCTGGTGGATGATGTGGTCATGATGGGACGTTACGGGCATATGGGCCTGATGCGCAGACCTAAACAGCACGATCGTGACCGCGTGACTGACGCCCTGGCCCGTGTCGATATGCTGGCATTCCGCGAACGACAAATCGGTGAGCTTTCTGGCGGTCAGAAAAAACGTGTTTTTCTCGCCCGAGCGATTGCCCAACAGGGTGAGGTGATTTTACTGGATGAACCCTTTACCGGCGTTGACGTTCAGACTGAGGCCAAAATTATCAGCTTGTTGCGTGAAATGCGTGATGAAGGCAAAACCATGCTGGTTTCGACACACAACCTCGGATCGGTTACCGAGTTTTGTGATTACACCGTCATGGTTAAAGGCACCATTCTGGCCAGTGGACCCACAGCCACCACATTCACGCCCGAAAACCTTGAGCGTGCATTTAGCGGCGTGCTGCGTCATGTGATGATTGACGACGGCCACAGTCAGGTTATCACTGATAGTGAGCGTCCTGTGATTGCACCGGCATGCGCTAATCCATCGCGAGGCCAACCATGACAACATTACTGGAACCTTTTGGTTATCAATATATGGTCAATGCCATGGCGATCTCAGCCATGGTTGGCGGCCTGTGCGCCTTTCTTTCCTGTTACCTGATGCTGAAAGGGTGGTCGCTTATTGGCGATGCACTATCACATTCAATTGTACCCGGCGTGGCGGGCGCTTATATGCTCGGCTTGCCCTTTGCCTTGGGCGCTTTTTTATCCGGGGGATTAGCCGCAGGAAGCATGTTGCTGCTTAACCAGCGCACGCGACTGAAAGAGGATGCCATCATTGGTCTGATTTTTTCCTCGTTCTTCGGTCTTGGGCTGTTTATGGTTTCACTGAATCCCACTTCCGTGAATATTCAGACCATCGTACTTGGCAATATTCTGGCCATTGCGCCTTCCGATATCTTTCAACTGGTTATTATCGGACTCACCTCTGCCATCATTTTATTTTTTAAATGGAAGGATTTGATGGTGACCTTTTTTGATGAAAACCATGCCCGCGCCGTGGGTTTACATCCCGGACGTCTGAAGATCTTATTTTTCACCTTACTGGCTGTTTCAACGGTTGCCGCCCTGCAAACCGTGGGAGCCTTTCTGGTCATCTGTCTGGTTGTCACACCGGGGGCAACGGCATGGTTACTGACCGACCGGTTTCCCCGTTTACTGGCTATCGCTGTCGCCATCGGTAGCATTACAAGCTTTCTGGGCGCGTGGGTGAGCTATTACCTTGATGGCGCGACGGGCGGAATCATTGTTGTAGCGCAGACATTACTGTTTTTGCTGGCCTTTGTGTTTGCGCCTAAGCATGGTCTGTTGGCGAACCGCCGTCGTGCCCAAACGCAGTCCATTCGGGAGGCATGATGATGTGGCTGGAACCGTTTCAGTTCGATTTTATGAATCATGCTTTACTCATTGCCGCTGTGGTCGCGGTGCCTTGTGCGCTGCTGTCCGTTTTTTTGGTGCTGAAGGGCTGGGCATTGATGGGGGATGCCATGAGCCATGCCGTTTTCCCCGGCATTGTGTTGGCCTGGATGCTGTCGTTACCTCTGGCTGTTGGCGCATTCAGTGCCGGTTTTTTCTGTGCTGTTGCCAGCGGTTATCTCAAAGACAACAGTAGAATCAAGCAGGATACGGTCCTGGGCATTGTTTTTTCCGGTATGTTTGCCGTGGGTTTGATCTTATATATTGCCGTGAAACCAGCGATCCACCTCGACCATATTTTATTCGGCGATATGCTCGGTATCAGTCGCAGCGACATATTCCAGACCCTGGGCATTGCCGCCGTAATTGTTGTCATGGTCAGCCTGAAGTGGCGCGATTTGATGCTGTTTAGTTTTGATGCACAGCAGGCGCAGGTCTGTGGTTTACCGGTGCGCTGGCTGCATTATGGGCTGTTATGTATGGTCTCTCTGACCATTGTGGCGACATTGAAAGCCGTCGGCATTATTTTATCGATTTCTCTACTCATCGCTCCAGGTGCCATTGCCGTTTTGCTGACCCATCGATTCTCCCATGCCCTGATGCTGGCGACGCTGATTTCGCTGATTGTGTCACTCTGTGGTGTTTATCTGTCTTTTTTTATCGACAGTGCCCCCGCGCCGACGATTGTCGTGTTGTTTGCGCTGGTCTTTATCGTCAGTTTTCTGATAACTAACCACAAACTACCGCGCTTACCCCATTCATGATGCTGATGAACGCGCTGGCCGCCGTGTAAACCCAGGCGGCTGGCGCGCCCTAATCACGCCAATCTTCGTATTTTTACCTCGCCTCCTGAAAATAAGTGCTAAACCTAATGACGTACATACGCATGTAAACATCAGGGTTATCCGACTTTCCCCGTTCTTATCTCGCCCGTTATGTATAAGCAACAGATCACCTAACCGGCTCTGCAATCATGGGAAACAGACAATGTCAGAAAAAATACCGTTAACGATGCAGGTCAATGGTCAGACCCGACAGGTAAACGTCGATCCTCGCGTAACCTTATTAGATGCGCTGCGCGATCATCTTAATCTGACCGGCACGAAAAAAGGCTGCGACCAGGGGCAATGTGGTGCCTGTACCGTCCTGGTAAATGAGCAGCGGGTGCTGAGTTGTCTGACGCTGGCTGCGCAGACGCAAGGTAAATCCGTGACCACGATTGAAGGTCTGGAACAGGCTTCAGGTGAACTGCACCCGGTGCAGCGCTGTTTTGTTGAGCATGATGGTTTTCAGTGCGGTTACTGTACGCCAGGGCAGATTATGTCTGCGGTTGCCTGCATCAAAGAAGGCCATACCGGCTCCGACGATGAAATTCGTGAATACATGAGCGGCAACCTTTGTCGCTGTGGTGCTTATCCTTTCATCATTGATGCGATTAAGCAGGCTGCGGCTGAAATGGCGGAGGAGGCACGATGAATGAATTTCACTGGCAGGTTGCGCATTCCATCGAGGATGCGGCAGGAGCCAAAAATCAACCCGGAAACCATCTTATCGCGGGTGGCACGACGCAGCTCGATTTAATGAAATGTGGTGTCTTTACGCCCTCACGCCTGACCGATATTGCTGGGTTATCCGGCCTGTCTGACATTGATTTCAGTCAGGATACCATCACGATTGGCGCACTGGTTACCATGAGTGACCTGGCTAGTCATCCGGCCTGTGAGCGAGAAGCGCCCGCGCTGTATGGCAGCTTATGGCAGGCGGCATCGCCGCAAATTCGTAATATGGCCACGCTTGGCGGTAACTTATGCCAGCGTACCCGCTGTGCCTATTATCGCGATCCGGCAACCTTCTCCGCGTGTAACAAACGCGTTCCTGGCTCTGGCTGCGCCGCGCTACAGGGCGTCAATACCAATCATGCCATTCTGGGAAACAGTGAGCACTGTGTTGCCGTCTATCCCGGTGATTTTGCTGTTGCCCTGACGGCATTCGATGCAACGGTGGTGGTGCAAAACAGCCAGCAACAGAGACGACGTATTCTGGTTGAGGATTTCTTTCTGCTGCCAGGGGACACACCGCATCATGAACATGCTCTCCTGGCTGATGAAATTATCGTGGCCATTGAAATCCCGCAGTCTGCCGCGCTGAAGCACTCCCACTATTTAAAAGTCCGCGATCGCACTTCCTACGAATTCGCCAGTGCCAGCGCAGCCGTTGGACTGACTCTCAATCAGGGCCGGATTGAAACGGTTCATATCGCTTTGGGTGGTGTGGCAACAAAACCCTGGCGCGCACGCCGCATTGAGCAGGCGCTGGCAGGTCAGCCTTTCGAGCAGCAAACGCTTTATGCGGCTGCCGAGTTGATTACTCAGGAAACCCAGGCGCTCTCTGGCAATGCGCACAAAATAAAGCTTACGCCACGGGTCATTGCGCGCGCCTTGATGGCGGCAGGAGAAATGGCATGAAACATGACAAAAACGACCTGCCAGGCAATGAGAAAGATGTCTCCGCAGCGGGCGAGCATAACGATCACTATCGCCGCGCGCCCGCCAGCCTTTCGGGCCTGGGGACGCCACGATCCCGCGGTGATGGCAAGGTAAAAGTGACGGGAAAAGCCCGTTACGCGATTGAGCATAAACCTGAGAATGCTGTGCACGGTGTTGTGATTCAGTCCACTGTCGCCAGTGGGCGAATCAAACATATGGATACCGCCAAAGCCGAACGCGCTGATGGCGTTATTGCGGTCTATACGCACCTCAATACTTTAAAGATTAACAAGCCAACGCCCATCGCCGACGGTGGCGCTGCCCAGACAACTTATACGCCGATCCAGGATGATGTCATTATCCATAATGGTCAGAATATTGGCCTGGTCGTGGCCGACACGTTCGAGCAGGCAACATACGCAGCCTCACTGATCGAGATTGCCTATGAGACGTCGCCTGCGCTGATATCCCCGACAGATGAGGGTGTAGAACCTAAACCACTGACGTCCCAGGATATTAATCTGGGCGACGCGCAAGCGGCAATGCGTAACGCCGAGGTCCGTATCAATCAGCGTTACACCACACCACGTGAATACAATATGCCCATGGAGCCTCATGCCTGTATTGCCCAGTGGGATAATGGCCACATGACGGTCTGGGAACCCAGCCAGTGGGTGATGGGTGCCCAGGTGGAAATTGCGGAATGGATGGGCATTACACCAAAGCAAGTGCGTATCATTTCACCCTATGTTGGCGGCGGCTTTGGGTCTAAACCCGTGCCCTATACGCATGTCGCGCTGGCCTGTGTGGCATCACGCGCGCTTAATCGCCCGGTTCGTGTGTCACTGACGCGTCCACAAACCTTTACCGGTCTGGGCGGGCGTCCGGCGACCTCACAACAGCTTGAAATGGGCGCGACGCGGGAGGGTAAAATCCAGTCCGTCATCCTGCGCAGTTTCAGTGAAACGTCACTTATCGATGTGTTCGCCGAAAACTGCAGCAAGGTGACCGGCCGCATGTATGCCATCGAAAATCTCTCTGCCCAGCATCAGGTCAGGCCTGTCAACATGGTGACGCCAGGCTGGATGCGCGCGCCCGGTGAAAACCCGAGCGCATTTGGTTTGGAAGTAGCGATGGATGAGATGGCCTATGAACTCAATCTTGATCCGTTGGCTTTTCGTCTCCTTAACTGGGCCGATCGTGATTACCAGAAGGATCTTCCGTGGAGTTCGCGCCGCCTGAAAGAGGCGTACCAAAAAGGCGCTGAGGCGTTTGGTTGGGACAAGCGCATCATGGCACCGCGATCGATGCGCGAAGGCCGAGAACTCATTGGTTGGGGAATGGCTTCGGGTACCTATCCGGTGAATACCATGCCGGCGGAAGCAAAAATTCTGCTGTCTTCTCAAGGACAGCTCGTGGTGCAGTGCGCCGGCGCGGATATCGGCACCGGCACCTATACCATACTGGCGCAGACCGCCGCCGATATACTGGGCGTTGATTCACAACGCATTGACGTTGAATTAGGGGATACGCAACTGCCTCGGGCGGGCGTGGCGGGTGGATCTCAGCTGGCAGGAAACCTGACCGCCGCCGTAGACGATACCGCGAAAAAGCTGCGTGCGCGTTTACTGGCGCTGGCCAGCCAGACCCAGGGTTCTCCACTTGCCGGCGTACCACAGGATCGGCTCACGCTGGCGAACGGGGGGATACAGCTCACCGCCAAACCTTCCCAGGCCGTTAGCTTTAGTGAACTGATTAAGCTGGCTCACCTGGACGGGCTCAGCGTAGAAGGTGGCACCTTCTCTCCGGAGATGTCAGCGCAGGAGCGGGACAGCGTCACCGGTAGCCTGAATGAAATGAGTCGACCACAGGACGTGTCGGCTCACAGCTGGAGTGCGCAGTTTGTTGAAGTGAGGGTAGATGAAGATTTTGGCACCATACGTCTAAAGCGCATGGTCGCGGCTTTCGACAGTGGCCGGCTCTATAATCCCAAACTCGCCCGAAGCCAGTGGGTGGGCGGCATGATTATGGGCGTAGGTCAGGCATTACTTGAAGGCGGAATTATTGACCCGCGTAATGGCAGAGTGATTAACAACAACCTGGCCGACTACCTGATTCCAGTGAATGCAGATATTCCCGCCATCACCACCATTGATGTTGGCGAACCTGACTACAAAGCCACCAGCATGGGCGGCAAAACGGTGGGTGAACTGGGCATCGTGGGCGTTGCTGCGGCCATCAGCAATGCGGTTTATCACGCTACCGGTAAGCGAGTCAGGGATTTGCCCATTACGCTGGACAAGATCCTTTAAGCATGCACGGCGATGTTGGCAGGAGTGCGGATGTGAAAACGGCGATTGTGCTAACGGCGGCGGGAATGAGCCGCCGGTTTCGACAGGGAAATGGCCACCACAAACTGCTGGCGATGCTGGAGGGAAAACCCGTTTTGCAGCACACGCTGGAACAGGCAAAGGCAAGCGGTATGGATGTCATTGTCGTCACGCGTCCGGAAGATAAGGCCATTCATGCGTTACTGCACAACATAAGACCGGTATTTTGTGTCAGTGGCGGTTTGGGTGAGTCGATAGCGGCAGGCGTCAGAGCCTGTCTGGACTATGATGCGGTCATCATTGCACTGGGAGATATGCCTTTTCTCACCGCTGAAAGCTATCAGGCGGTGAATCAGGCTTTGCATTTTTATCCGCTTGCGCGCCCGCAGGTTGAAGGCCAGCCCGGTCATCCGGTTGGCTTTCAGCGATCGTTTTTTCCCGCGTTGCAACAGCTGACAGGCGATGTGGGTGCACAAAGCGTGCTTAAACATCAGCAAATCCGCTATGTGCCGCTCAGCGATCGGGGTTGTCTCGACGATATTGATTACCCGGATGACTTACGGCACGTCAGGAGCCACTTATGATTACATTGGATCAGCGGGTTATCGACACGGCCTTGCGCTGGCATCATGCGGGGCAGGCGGTCTGGTTGTGTACCGTACTGCGTACCTGGGGCTCTTCGCCCCGGGCGCCCGGCACGATGATGGTCATCAACCAGGAGGGCGAGTGTTGTGGCTCGCTTTCGGGTGGCTGCATTGAAGAGGATTTTTTGGCGCGTCTGGCAGAAGGACATTACCGGGTAAACAGCCAGGTCATCCGCTATGGCGAGGGTGGACGGCAAACCCAGGTACAATTGCCCTGTGGCGGCAGGCTGGACGTGCTGGTGGAATACCTGCTCCCTGATACTGTCAGCGGCGCGCTGTTACAGGCCATGCATCAGGCGCTCATCGGTAAATCCCGGCTGATAAAAACCTTGTCTGCAGGCGAACGTGCATCCTGGGACGTTGTGGCCCTCTCGGCCGTGTTACCTGTGCTCAGCTATCAGGACCCTGACATCGTGTTGCCCGTGGGCGCCATTCCCGAACTGTTGGTGGCAGGCTATTCTGCCGTCGCGTTTGAATGCATTCGTTTTGGCCAGCTGTTGGGTTTTCATGTACGGGTCTGTGAACATCGTCCGGAGATGTTAAGTGAGCTGGAACGCCACTTTACGGGTGAAGATAACATCACGATTGTGCCGCAGCATCCTGCACGCTGGCTGGAGTTAAACGGTGCCCATGCTTCAGTCGCCATCGTATCGTTAACACACGATCCCCGTATTGATGAGTTAACCATGATGGAAGCGGTCAACACGCACGCATTTTATATCGGCATCATGGGATCGGAAAAAAACAGCGCTAAACGAAAAGCTCGCCTTCAGGCGATAGCGGGATTTGATCAGGAGGAACTCGCCAGGATTAGCGCGCCGATTGGCATAGCCATAGGCAGTAAAACGCCTGCGGAGATTGCGTTGTCGGTGATGGCAGATATCGTACGGATTAAAAACCAACACGGAGCTTAGGTCAGCAGAGGGGCCGGCGGCGCTACGTGCAGCTTGCCGCCGGTTCGCAGGTTACTGCGACTCTTTCTTCAGCGAGTAAAAATAGGTGCCTGAATAGGGAACGGGAAGGAAGTCGCTAAAGATCTGCCGCAGGGTTTGTTCCGGATTAACGTCATTAAACAGGTCTGGATAAAGGGTTTTGGCAAAAAACTCTGCTGCGGCAACATGCCAGGGGCTGAGATAAAAATTATGCCACATTGCCGCGGCATGACCGTTATGCAGCGCACGCAGCTGTTTCAGGCCATTTTGTTGCGCGGTGAGCTGCTGCAGGGACGCACGCGTTTCCGACTGACTGATGGCGGGACCGATACGAAGGTCTGAAGCATCGTCGCTACCACCGCTACCGGTCGCGAAATAATAATCCGGATTCGCGGTAATCACCGTTTCTTCATTCAGCCGACCGAACACGCCAGGCACCTTCTTACTGGCAATATTGTCTCCGCCCGCAAAGGACAGCACATCGCCAAGGCTTCCATTCACGGCGGTCACGCAGCATTCATTTCGGCGGCCCAGGTGAAGCTGTAACAGCACGGTGGGTTTATGGCCCTGAAAACCGGCAAGGCGCTGCTGAATAGTCTGCATATGTTGCTGATAAAACTGATTGAAAGCCGTTGCCCGCTGACGCTGATTCAGCACCTCTCCCAGAATGGCAACACTGCGCGTCGTGTTTTGCAGGAGATGTACCCGTAAATCGATTTTCACCACGGTAATATTGGCTGCTTTTAATACCGCTTCCAGCCGTTGCCCCGCCTCACTGCTGCGAGCCAGTTCGGGCAGGATCACCACGTCCGGTTTTAACGCAATCACCCGCTCAGGATTGATATCATTGGTGCCATCTAACCCTATTGACGGTATGTTCAGCATCTCGGGAAACTGGTGCGCGAAAATATCCCAGGTCTGCCGGTCGTACTTTTTCAGGTCCTGCGGCCAGCCAACCAGCCTTTTGAAAGGATTGCCGGCCTCCAGCATGGCAAAGGTGTACAGCATCCTGCTCTCACCCAGGACGATTCGCTGGGGATGATCGGGCACAGTAACCCGAGTGCCATTGATATCGGTAATCGTTTTGCCCCAGGCGAGCGTGCTGATTGTCACGGACAGCAGCAGGAGCGTGCGCAGCCAGAACTTCATAAAAGAATCAGAATTCAACACGGGCTTGTACCATCAGGTTGCGGGTTTCACCTTCACGTACGCGCAGGTTACCGCCGCTCGACGTGTAATAGTGTTTGTTAAACAGGTTATTCAGATTAAGCCTCAACTGGGTTTTTTTGCCCAGCAGGTGGTTGTTCCAGGCAATGAAGCCGTCAGCGACAACGTAATCCGGTAAAGTAAAGCTGTTGTCAGGATCGCCCGCACGACTGCCGACATAGCGTGCACCACCACCGACACGAAAATCGCCGGGCAAACCCGGTATGACCAGGTTATGACTCAGGTAAAGCGCACCGGCATGTTCAGGCGCATTTTGTAAGCGGTTGCCGTTGTTGGCCGGATTAATCGTGTCATCGACGATCTCGGCATTGTCATAACTGTAATTGGCACTGATATCCCAGTCGGGCGCAACTTCGCCATTCAGCTCAACTTCCACGCCCTGAGAGCGCGCTTTGTTAACAGGACGAGTCGTGCCATTAATGCTGAGTGACATCTGCTTTTCATCAATTCTGTAAAGCGCGACGGAAGCGAACAGGCGAGGGGAGATTTGCCATTTGCTTCCTACTTCCCAGGTCGTTCCCTGCTCGGGCTTGCTGACATTCCCTTCGTCATCCACATCCGTTGAGGGCGTGAAGGATTTACTCATGCTGGTGTAAAGCGAAATATCAGGTGTTAGTTTATAAATCAGCCCGGTTTGTGGCAGGAATTTATTCCCTTCATCATCCAGTGTCTGAATCACCGGGTTGAAACCTTTCGAAGCCCGTTGCTCGTAATGTTGGTATCGCCCGCCAACCACCGCGATCCAGTCGGGACTCAGCGAAATGCTGTCTTTCAGATAAACCGAACGGCTGTGAATACGGTTCAGGTTGTTGGCATTCGCGCTATTTTCAGTGGTGCTGTCGGTTACGGGAGACAGCATGTCATAAACCGGATTGAAATAGTTGAAGCGCCGGTCATTCTTGCCCTGATACTGATGCGCACGATAGGTTTGATTCATTTCATAATCTGTGCCGAATACCAGCGCATGTGTCATGCCAAAAAGTTCTGGATTACCCAGCACATCCCACGACAGGTAGTTGGTTTTTTGATTAAATCCGCGGTTGGCATCGGCACGCCGCGTAACCACGCCGCTGGCAGGATCAATCGCCGTCACCCGCACTTCATTATTGTCATAACGGCGCTGATTCCAGCCAAGGGTCAATCGCGTACTCCAGCTGTCATTAAACTGCCAGTCGTAATGAGCGTTGAGTGCCTGATTGCGTCCCCAGGCATGATTGGCTTTGTCATCCAGTCTCTGCTTGTAGGGCAGGTCGACAGGAGAGCCGTTAATAAAGGCGGTGCCGCGGTCGTAGGGAATGTCATAACGATAATCGCTGTAACTCACTAACAGGCTGGCTTTTTCACCATACCATTGCAGCGACGGGGCCAGCAGCGAGTGTTCATCACTGCCAAAATTACGCCAGTAATCCTGACGTTGTTTTTCTGCGATCAGCCTGAAGGCAAAGCCATTGCCCAACGGCCCCGTCACATCCAGCGTACCGGCACCGCCGCCTTCACTCGCGTAGCGACCGCTTACCGAGGATTGCCATGAATATTGAGGCTTTTTGCTGATGACGTTGATAATCCCACCAGGATTCTGAATACCGTAGAGCAAAGACGCCGAGCCCTTGAGCACCTCAACGCGTTCCGTCGTGGCATCCAGATTCAACCCCTGGCTGCTGCGGATGCCATCACGATAAATGGAACCATCGGAATTGCTACCGAACCCACGGCGGACAAAACCATCTTCTGTTCCCGCCAGTGTGTTTGCCTCAGCAACGCCACTGACAAAACGCATCGCGTCGCTCAGGCTGCTGGCCTGGTAGTCGTCGAGCTGTTGCTGTGTCACGGTACTGACAGATTGCGCCTCATCCAGACGAGACACAGGGGTTTTCGTGCTAACGCTGCTGGTGGAGGCGGCATAGCCGTCATTGCTGTTAGCGTCGCTGGTTACTGTCACCGTATCATCACTGGTCGCCGCCAGGCTTTCACCCGGTGCAAGCAGCGCGCCAGAACAGATCGCCAGCATCACCGCCTGCTGGATTCCCAGGTGTTTAATATCGTTGGAACGTTTTTTCATTATTTGTTTTCGCTGATCATCAAAGAGAGAAATAAAGTAAATAACCACATTGACTGCGCGTATTTATTCAGCGACGAAGGAAAAGCATAAAGGATCTGTTCACGCGCTGATTTGTAATTGATAATCATTCAACCATTGCACGATGTAGTAGTAAACAGAAATACCGGAATTTTTACTACATGCTAAAATGCACGCCGCAATGCGTTGTCCTGGCTGGTTTTTGCTTGTTACTTAATGAAATTAAAGGTAATTATCCCTTTTCCAAAACGGATTTCGGCAGGCGATGGGTGGTAAGCAGACGGCTGCTTTCCGCATTGCTGGCTTTCTGACTACAGTTTGCAGGTTTACTATCTGTGGAAAGCGAAAGAGTAAACCGGGTCCTTAAAAGCTTTACTGAGCCTCAGGCAAGGGGATTTTCTCACCTGTGCTTAGTTAACCGGGAAAACGAAAAGGGTATGTCGCAGTGTTTTTGCTATTTAAAAAAGGCGGACGATCATCGGAATGCAAGCTAAAAGCCGCGTTGACATATTGGGTGAGCGTTTACGCTCACGTGAGCAACAACTCTCTCCACGCCTTCTGGTGGTCGCACATTATATAAATGACAACCGGGAAACGGTGATTGACAGTACGGCAATGGAAATTGCTACTGCTAACCATACGTCTGACGCCACCGTTATCCGTGCCATCCAGGCGCTGGGTTTTTCAGGTTTGCGCGATCTCAAAAAAGTGCTGCAGGCCTGGTTCGGGCCTGGCATGTCTTCTGAAGAGAAGATGATCACCACGGTGAATGACGTGACGCGTGATGTCTCCTCCTCAATAGACTTTGTTTTGCAGGGACATCTTCATGCGTGCCACGTTTTATCTTCTGAGCACAACCGTCAGGCGCTGGCTGATGCGACTTCATTGATGATCGAAGCCCGTCAGGTTGCCATTTTTGGGATCAATGCCTCAGGCATCCTCGCTGATTACAGCGCCCGGTTGTTAAACCGCATTGGCTTACCGGCGTTTTCACTTAATCGTGCAGGCATTGCGTTGGCGGAGCAAATGTTGGCTTTGCAACGGGGCGATGTACTGGTGATGATGGCGCAGAAGTCAGCGCATCGTGAGGGCAGTACCGTGATACGCGAAGCCAAAAGGCTCAGCATTCCTGTTATTTTACTCACCAATGCCACCGACTCGTTTTTTGCCCGGGAAGCTGACGTGGTGATCCACGTTCCGCGCGGGGGAGAAAATGGCCGCATCCCACTACATGGCACCGTCATGGTTTGCCTGGAGATGATGATTTTATCGGTTGCCTCTTCCCTGCCAGACCGCACAGTGAAAACGATGAAACGTCTGCAGGATCTCTACAGAGGGCTTAAGCCTGCGACGAAGAAATAGCACATCCGTTTTGATGTAACAAAGCTGGACGATAATCTGGCAAATCCCGCGTTGCCACGGCCCAGGGCTGAACAGTCGCCCTCAACCGTTAAGGCGCATTTTTGAACGTATCCCGGCATCAGCGATGAGCAGGGGGCTGGCATTTTTCGGAATTTTAAAAAAAATTTCTGTTTTTGCGAGCGCACGCCTGCTTTCGCCTGGAGCGTTCTTCAATCAACGGCTATTACTCTGCCGTGACGTTATTTGCTGTTCTTCGATTTATCCATCCTTGTTACGTCCCTGAACGGAGCTAATCATGAAGAAAGATCGTGCATGGTTTCCTGTGTCGCTAGTGGCCCTTGCCACCATGAGTGCCCTGATAACCCCGCTGCCGGTAATGGCATGGGACAGTCTTACCGTATTTGGTGACAGCCTGAGCGATACAGGAAACGTCGGCCGGTTTACGTATAATTCCGCAAATAATCTGCTTTATGATGAAATTATCGCTCGCGAAGCAGGGCTGACATTGCAACCCTCTTCCGCTGGCGGTAGCAATTACGCAGCAGGAGGCGCCGTTGCTGTGCCTGCCCTTAATCCACAATTTAATACTCAGGATCAGGTTGCCCGTTATCTGGCTTCTACCAATGGTCGGGCCGATCCCAATGGCTTGTATATTCACTGGATAGGCGGCAACGATCTGGCGGCGGCGGTTGCCCTTCCGCCATTGGCCACATCGATTGTTGATAACAGTGCAGGCGCGGCAGCCAGCCAGGTCAAGGCGCTACTTGATGCTGGCGCGGGCACCGTGATTGTGCCGACGGTACCCAATGTGGGGGCGACACCCGCATTAATAGAGGCGATTCTTCAGCCGTTCAGTTCCGCTGCCGTGACTGCTGCGTTTCAGTCTCTGGACGCGGCAGCCACGCCTGATAATGCAGCGCGACAGCAGGCCATTCAGGCTGCGTTTAATCAGGCCGCCGCGCAACTTTCAAGTGTACCCGCCGTTCGCGACCTGATTGCGCAACAGTTATTTGCAGCATGGCAGCAGCTGAGCGGTCAGGCGGCAGCACTGACCGCGCGGTATAACCAACTTGAAGAAAACGCACTGGCAACCACCCAGGGAAATATTGTTCGGGTGGATATCAATGGACTCTTCAGTGAAGTCATCCAAAATCCCGCCCTGTACGGGCTGAGTAATACGGCAGGCATGGCCTGTCCACCCGGCACTTCTTCCGTAAACTGCACCTCAGCAACAGCGGGTTTTTCATCCCAGCAAAATTATCTGTTTGCCGATCGTCTTCATCCCAGTCCTGCCGTACATGCCATTATCGCTGACTACATCCAGTCGATTCTGGATGCGCCCGCCCAGGTGGCTGTGCTGACCCAGGCACCCCTGGCCATGCTGCATGATATGCACAACACACTGGATGGTCATTTACAGCAACAGCGCAAGCAAGCTTCAGAAGCAGGTCAGTTCACAGTGTTTGGCGGTTATGCCGGTCAGCACGCCCGCAACAAAGATGATGTTTTTAACGATGGCGACACCGATACCGCTAATCTGTCTGTTGGCATCGGTTATCAGCTCACTGATAACTGGCAGGCGGGGGCATTGCTGTCGACTGCCAGTCAACGGCAGCAGCCCTCTGATCGTTATGATTACCGGCTTCGTGGCAACATGGTCGCGCTCTGGAGCCAGCTTCAGCTATTGGATCAGCTGTGGGTGAACGCCGATGTTCACTATGCGGATCTGGATTATGACGGGATAGAACGTCAGATTAAACTCGGGCCCGCTACCCGCACAGAACAGGGAAGCAGCGCAGGAAAACTCATGGGGATGCGGCTGCAAACGGGCTGGGATTTACCGTTAGGCGATGTGGTCACCACCGGGCCCGTTGCCAGCTATGCGCTGGACTATGTTAAGGCGGACGGTTACCAGGAGCTCGGCGGCAGCAGCAGTGCGATGCGGTTCTCCGGGCAAACCCGGCACTCACAAGTTGGCGCAGCAGGCTGGCGTGTCGACACCAAAGGCTTATGGATCAATCCATGGGCGCAGGTGAGTTATAACCATCAGTTTGGAGATACTGACTCCTCAGTGAGCGCAGGTTTAAAATCGACCCGTACTGCCTTCCGACGTACCAGTGCTGGCCAGGATAAAGACTGGGTGGATATGGCTGTTGGCGCGAACGTACCCTTCGGCGATACGGTAACCGCTTATGCCGCCGTATCGACGGTGGCGGGTGCCAGTGATTATCATGAAGTCACATGGAACCTGGGTCTGAGCGCACGCTTTTAGAGTGAGTGATTCGCAGGGACGCGAGACATTTCAGTCTTACTTATCAGACTAAGCCGGATCAATTCATCCATTGCAATGACGTTATTGCGTGCAATGATGACTTCCGGCGTGACGGGGCAGGTGGCACAGAAAGTTTGACGCCACCCGCTTCGCAAGCGTGTTTTGGTAAGGTATAGTTCGCGTTTTTGGAGGAACCATGCTGACCAATTCATCTACACGGCTCAATAAATACATCAGTGAGAGCGGAATATGCTCTCGTCGCGATGCCGATCGCTTTATCGAACAGGGTAACGTTTTCATCAATGGCAAACGCGCCGCGGTGGGCGCCCAGGTTTTTGCCGGCGATGTCGTAAAAGTGAATGGTCAGTTAATTGAGCCACGTGATGAAGATGATTTAGTGCTGATTGCACTGAACAAGCCCACCGGGATTATTACCACCATGGAAGAGGGTGAGCGCGATAATATAAGTGACTTTGTTAATCACAGCAAACGCGTTTTTCCTATTGGTCGTCTTGATAAAGATTCTCAGGGCTTAATTTTTCTGACCAACCATGGCGACCTGGTCAATAAAATTTTACGTGCCGGCAATAACCACGAAAAGGAATATGTGGTTACCGTCGATAAACCTGTTACCGATGAGTTTATTGCGGGCATGGCGGCAGGCGTTCCTATGTTGGGAACGGTGACCAAAAAATGCAAAGTAAAGAAAGAAGCGCCTTATGTGTTTCGTATTACGCTGGTTCAGGGTCTTAACCGGCAAATCCGTCGCATGTGTAAACACTTTGGCTATGAAGTGACGAAGCTTGAACGCACGCGCATCATGAACGTCAATCTCAAGGGCATTCCCTTGGGTGAATGGCGCGATCTGACGGATGATGAATTAGTCGAGCTGTTCAAATTACTGGAAAACTCATCCTCGGATGAAAAACCAGCGAAGAAAACATCACAAAAAAGTCCGGCGGCGAAAAAGCCGATGAAAAGTGCACCTAAGCAGGGTGATAAGACCGAGGATAAATCTGCGTCGCGCAAGCGTTTCAACCAGCCCGGCCGTAAGAAAAAAGGGCGTTAACACAGGTACCTGTCAATGCGTCCACGTCCGCTAATTATCAGTGAATACCGGCCTGAATGGGCAGATCACTTTTTAACTGAAGCTGCCGCTGTTGCGGCGGCGCTGGGCGACACGCTTGTGGCAATCCATCACATTGGCAGTACAGCTGTGGAGGGCTTAGCGGCAAAACCCGTCATCGATATGTTGACAGAAGTGTTAAATCATGACTCCCCGACTGCTGAGACGCTAATACAGATGGGCTACCAATCGCGCGGAGAAAACGGGATGCCGGGGAGACGCTATTTCACGAAAGGTGCGGAGGCGCGGACCCACCACATTCATGCTTTTATCTCTGGCAGCCCCGATATCAGGCGGCATCTCGCCTTTCGGGATTATTTACGCCACTCTCCAAAGGTACGGGATGAATATGCGGCGGTTAAACGCGCTGCACAACTTGCCTGTCAGGGCGACATCAAGATTTACGTTCAATTGAAACATGATTTTATTGCCTGTCATCAGCAACGGGCATTAGCCATATTCCCATTCTGATTTATCCGCTCAAATTTTAACGCTATATCCGCTGACGCCCGACAACCGTTTCAGCCCTGCGTGTGCTTGCCTGCTCAGGAAATAAGCGCGCCTGAAATCCGTAGCCTCATACAAAAACAACGGACAGGATGGGGTGAAGATACCTGTGTAGCGCGCGCGAGTGATTAAAGCATTACTGAAGCCGTGCTTAACGCCGCACAATCAGAGGACGCCACCTTTTCAGGATGAAAACGGCATGGCAGGATAAGCCAAATAACAAAGGAGTGGGCCTGATGTTACTGAAAGGTATGAATGATCCGTTGCTTAAGGCGTATCAGAACCCGAAATCAAGGTTGATGATCAGCCGTTTCAGAGGATTAGCCGGGGATCGACGGCTCAGTGACTGGCAGGTATTTTGTATTCTCGTGAATGGATTTACTAATTACTGGTATGTGCACTCAGGTCATTTCACCATCAACGTTGAATTAACTAAAACCCGACAGTTCGATTTCATGCAGGATTTTTTGCATTTTTCCGTCACGCTGGAAGGCTTATTGAGTGATGAGAATTTTCGCTGTCCCGATTTTATTTTGCCGCATTATGATGTGCCTTATGAATTTTGCCGTTGGCGCAACAAGCGTGGCTACGATTCACAGGTGACGTATGTGGGCAACCACGGTGTAAAAACACATAAAGGCCTGTTTATTGCCACCCATGATGTCGCCCGAGATGAATATCATATGAAATGGGAAGGTACTATTACCGTTTTTGATAAAGCCTTTTTTAAAATGGGAAGTTTCAATACTACGAGCGACTTTTTGGTCAATGACATCACCAAAAACATTCGTGAAGGCGTGATTAAACATCTGGGCCTGTATCGTGACCTGTTTAATTATATTTTCCCTTCGCCAACGGCCGCGCGTATTCAGGCTCGTGACAGTAAACGTTACCTTGCGAGGAAATAAAAAAACGGTGAGCGCGGAGTGGGCAGAAACCTGCTCTGGTTAAAACGTCATTATCCAGGATCTCAGCCAGGCAGCTTCCATTTAAGCCAGGTATCAAGCTCTGTCTCAGCCATTGGCTTTATATTAAAATACTCACGTGCAACATCGTCACGGTCTTCTAAAGGCGGAGAAACCGATGGCGGGTAATCTTTTCCATCGGCCAGCACGAGGGTATTGAGCGCTTTTAAGGTAGTAAAGATGCTGTGGGCAATCAGACGTGACGTGATCCTGGCATTAAGTTCTTTTGCCAGTACGTTATCAAGTTTTATGACTTCAGGCGGGCTCTGTCGTAGGTAACGTATTTTGCTGTAGCCCTTAGCCGTATCTTCCCATGACATGCTGAAGCCTGAAAGCCTGAGCATTTCCAGTCCGAGCATAGCGGTTGGACTGTCAATCATATGCTCGGTTTTCAATATGTTGATGATAAGCATTGATGTGGGAAGGGCTGCCTTGAGCATTTTTTCAGCCAGTTTTTCTGCAAACGTGCTGTCAGCAATATCTCGCTCATTAATACTGATTGTTATTGGCAACTGGACAGGATGATGTCGTAAACGTTTAAGACGGGAAATGGCGCTGTCGACCTGCCAGGTTGTCAGTTGCGTATCAAGTTCCGTTCCTTTAGCCAGAGCGACAAAGTGATCTGCTAACAGCTCACCGCGTAACGGATGATGCCAACGCACCTGTGCTTCAAGACCAACGGGTTTACCACTTTTAATACAGACTTTGGGCTGAAAAACCAAGAATAAGCCGTGATTGTGCCGTAAGGCTTCTGCCAGGTCGCTCATCAAGGTGACATCAGTCGCACAGCTTATGTCGCTGATTTCATCAAAACGAACCTGCGATAATGTCTGTCCGCTGATGTACTCCAGCGCATTGACTGCCCGCCGGAGGACTTCATAAGGCGGCGCATCGCTGGCAATAAAATCAGTTTGCTCCGTATAGGTCGTCAGCGCCATGGTCAGACCGTCGCCCATATCAGCGCTAATCGCTCCCAGCCGCTCAGCCACCCAGGTTGCACTCACGGGGCTGTCAGCCTGGGTTAAAATGGCAAAACGTCCTGTTGCGATAGTGTAAAACTGGCAGCCATTAGTTGGCCGAAGGCGTAACAGCAATAGTGTCGCGACATCTTTCAGCAGTGACTCCAGCGCGGCCATGCCCAACGATCGGGATAACTCAAACGCGCGTGACATATCGATACAATCAATCAACACCAAACGGCGCAGCGATTTATCCTTTTGGGTGGCAAGGTGCTGTATATCGCGAATAAGACGTTCGCGGTTGGCTAACCCGGTAACCGGTTCGATGAAAGCTGCGGAGTGCCAGGCATCAAGAAAAGCGATGATTAACCCAGCCAGGGATTCTGTTATTTTTTTTTGCTGGTCATTGAAAGGGCGCGGCACCGTATCCGTCAAACACAGCGTGCCCAGTATCTGGCCATTGCGGTTTTTTAGCGGCGTACCTACATAAAAGCGGATGAAAGGTGCATGCCTGATCAGTGGATGATGGGCAAAACGTGAATCGCAGGTGGTGTCCGGTACAATGACCGTTGCGCCGCCTTCCACAACATATCGGCACAGCGCTTGCTCGCGTGACGTATCCTGCAGCTCAATATTATAGTTGGCGCGAACAATATGCTGGTCATCGTTCAGAACAGTAATGTAACTTCCATTGATACCCAGCAGTTGACTGGCCAGACGCAAGAATTTTTTCAGCACCTCATCCCGGCCCCGATCGGAAAGACTAAGTGCTTTTGTTGCACTGGTGCGGTGATGTTCCTTGTCGCTAGATTCCGTAGACATTTCCGCTCCTGCCCGTTTGCTCAATGAAACTGCAAAAGAAGAGTGTACGATAAATAGCGAAAATAAAGCCCAATCATTATAAAAGGCAAAAGCAATTAAATTAATTTTTCTTTAGAAGGGTCAAGGCGTAATTATTTTTTTATCCCTGCCCACTTAACGCAAATTAAAATTATCATTGGCGTCAGTGTCATTTTTAAAAGGTTTTTTCTGGCCAGTAAGGTTAAATAACATTGCAGTTATTTAATTAAACAGGGTCGCGTTCACTTAATATTGTGCGCTAAATTAAATTAACTCTATAGTTTGCTTTTGTTAATGTATGATCGGGCGTGAGAATAACCGGGTAAACGTCATAAGTTAGTGTACCACATCGCCGCATTCTGGGGTTTTTGTGAAATTAGCTGGTAATACAAGGGATTAATCATGATTAACAGCGGGCAGGGGGTTATGAACAGCCCTGAGCCGCAGCATTATCTCTGAATGCGTGAAATGGGAAATGCGACATTAAATAAATAAAATTAATCATTGAGGTGATAACCTTTTTACAGGGCCAACCTGTGCGTTGTCTTACTTGAGAATCATTTCTGTTGCATATTAATGTAAATTATCGTGCTCATCTCCCAACCGATACCTGCATATCAGGACAATAACTGATAAGCTAACAGCCTCAATCACGATGACGTTGGAGCTGCCCTTTGCTGACCACAATTATTTATCGCAGCCACATCTCAGATGACGTGCCCGTTAAGACGCTTCCTGACATGGTGGACGATGCCAGCATATTCAATGCTTCCCATGAAGTGACCGGCATTTTGCTCTTTAATGGCACCCATTTTTTCCAGTTACTGGAAGGCCCTGAAGAGGGCGTGCTTGCCGTTTACCAGCGCATCTGTGCCGCTCGCCGCCATCACAACGTGGTTGAATTGATGCGTGACTACGCACCATCCCGTCGGTTTGGTAATGCCGGTATGGAGCTGTTTGATTTACGCCAGCACGATCGTTCAACCGTGCTTCAGGCTGTACTCGATAAAGGCACGTCTAAGTACCAACTGACCTACGCTGACAGGGCGTTGCAGTTTCTGCGTACCTTTGTCGAAGCGCGTGAGAAAGAAAACTATTACGAGGTTTTGCCATCCGAATACTGGGAGTTTATTCCCGATCGTCCTGCGGTGAGTACGGCAAAACCCGCTTCCTCCGGTATTAGTTTCCGCCCGGTGGTCGATCCCCTTGCCAGACAGGTCACAGCGATTGAGGCAATCACGGATACGCGTCATCGTGGCACTGACCAGAACGGCTCCGAGCAAGCGTTACATGATGCTGACCTCGAGGCGGTGATCAAGGCTTTCGATATGGCGGGCAGGGCCTGTCCGGATGAAATGACCCTGTATGTGAGCCTGCTTCCCATGACGCTGGTGGTGGTACCGGATGCGGTTGCAAAGATTGTCTCGACAATCAATGCGGCCGGATTAGTCCCGGAACAGGTGGTGCTTGGCGTGAGCGAAACCGAAGTCATCTCCAGACTCGAAGCGTTTTCCGTTGCCGTCAGGCAGCTCAAAGCCGCAGGTATCAGTTTGTCCGTCGATAACTTTGGTGCGGGATCGGCTGGCCTGTCGTTACTGACACACATCCAGCCCGATCGCATTCGTATCGATTCCAGTATTACAACGGATGTTCATCGGAGCGGCCCTAAGCAGGCGGTTGTCCAGGCGATTATCAAATGCTGTTCTGCCTTAGAGATCACGGTGATCGCAGCTGGTATCGTTAAGGCCGAGGAGTGGATGTGGCTTGAAGCGGCGGGCATTATCAACTTCCAGGGCAGTCTGTTTGCCTCCGCAGGTTCGGGTCATGCCGATGCGGTTGCCTGGCCTGAATATCGTGATGCTATGTAGTGTTGCCCTATCGCCTCGCGGCGAATAGCGCAGCTATTAAACGCTTTGCGATATATCAACAGCAGCATGGATCGCTGCTCTCATTCCCCTTTGACTTCAATCATGATGCTCCCCACGTTGTACGCGCTACATTCCCCTTTGATACCCAGATAAAACCTGCTCTGGATATAACGTTCGCCCGCCTGTTTACCGAGATAGCTGTCTTTATTCGTGCGTTATAAGCGTTATAGGAAAAGACATACAGCTGAGAAAATACCGGACTTTTAAACGGCAAATAAAATTAGCCAGGCGCACCGACATTATTTACGGGATTAATTTTCCTGAAAAGAGCGGGATGTTTTCTCTTCGCTGCACCTAATGCCGTCTTTCGCATTTTGCGAATGAGCCGTTGTGCCAAAACAACCATTCACACTTACAAATGCGTCGGCGTAATCCTCTTTTCCGAGATTGCCTGGACAGAAAAAGCACAGTTTGCGATCATAGCGGCATTACGGAAAATAAAAACCTTATCGGGCATTTATAATATGAAAGAAAACAGCCGTTTAGAATCGATAATGAATTACCTCAAAGGGAATAATCTGGTCACAGTTGAGCAGCTTGTTACGGTAACGGGTGCCTCACCGGCAACGATCAGACGCGATCTGATTAAACTCGATCACGAAGGTGTTGTCAGCCGAACACATGGCGGTGTGACACTGAATCGGTTTATCCCTTCTCAGCCGACCACGCTGGAAAAGTCCTCGCGTAATCTGGTGGAAAAACATGCTATCGCGCGCGTGGCGGCCAGCTTTGTTAAAGCCGGCGATGCTGTCATTCTGGATGCGGGCACCACGATGTTTGAACTGGCCCGGCAAATTACCCATATGCCTTTGCGCGTGATTACCAATGACTTACACATCGCCCTGTTTCTCTCAGAGTTCAAACAAATCGAAGTGACAATAATCGGTGGGCGCATTGATGAGAGCAGCCAGTCCTGTATTGGCGATCACGGGCGTAAAATGCTCAACAATATTAATCCTGATATTGCGTTTCTGAGTGGCAACGGCTGGGACCTCGCTAAAGGCGTAACTTCCCCGACAGAAGAAAAAGCGGCACTGAAACACGATCTGATAATGAACGCTCATCGCCGGATTTTACTGGCGGACAGCTCAAAATATGGGGCATGGTCACTCTTCAATGTGGTGCATTTAAATGAGCTCACCGATATTGTCACCGATGCTAATCTGGACGTTGAGATCAGGCAAGCACTGCAGTCAAACCTGACGCCGACGCTGACCATCGCAGATCCGTTATAAACAGCCTCATTGTGCTAATCAGGCAGCCTGCGCAACAGGTATTCGGGTAGCCTGAAGCAGTGACGGCTCTCTTGCGTGAATGTCGCTGAAACCTTCGCGCCCTGGTGTAATCCTCGTCTGTAAAAGCGAACGGCAGCATAGCGCAAGGCGTGAATGGTGATGGTGAAATTAATGGGCAATCTGAAAGATGCATGCCTTCTCTGAGCCTGAAATAAGCCATCTGTCATGGCTACTCTGTCCTGACGTACGTGGCGCATAGGTACAACGATCAGCATCGCAGTGTCACCACTAGGCTTCGATACGGGGTTTCAGATACAGACAGGTGTCACCTTCTTCAACATGTTTTGGATGCCAGACCATCGCCGCATTTTCGTCGCCAATATAGGTCATTCCCAAAGGCTCTATGACCGCGTAAGGATGTGCAAAAGCGGCACGGTACGCGAGTAACTCTTTCGCCATTGCCACAACCTGATGTGAAACATCATCCGGGTGACTGACAATATCATTCAACTGTTCTTCGGTAAGCATACTTCCATTCCTGAACAACCCTGACCAGCAACCCTGAGGAGGCGCTGGGGGTTTAAATCAGTTAATCGTGGTCAAACAGGCGCCCGTGAGTATTCGTCGTTGCAGAACGGTCAGGGGAAGATAGCCCATGTTGGCTGTAAGGGCGTAGCTTACTACGTGAAGGGAAGATTTCGAAGTCTGTTCACACAGAGATCTAAAGGAAAGTGAGGGGCGATGACAGAAGGGCTGCTACAGTCTGCATCGACAACCGCCGCCGCGCACAATGGAAAAGCCGCCTTAAGCGGCCAGGCCTTGCTCCATCCGCAAATTATTTATGCAGCTATGCACACACAGGGACGCGGTTATGGATGTTGGCTTCACTGATCCTTTACTGCGCGTTGTGATCGTGTCACTGAGCGACGATTTTGACTTCAGCAACGCAATGAAGATGTAACGGTAACAGGTTGGGCAACACGACCCAAAGAGATCAATTGCACAGAATTAACAACTTGAATTAAAAGGATTCTGGTATTATTTCTCAGGCCATCAGGATTAGCGGCAGCGCCTTTAAGGGATTGATGATAACCATAAGAGTAATAACAATTGTTATTATTTGCGCGATTATTTAATTACCGCTTTTAGGGGTTATTAATCGCTCCTGTTGTTCAGAGAAACGACAAACCCGATGCTGGCAGCACGGTATCATGTTAAAAATTTCTGAAAACAGTTTCGCGCATGTTATACAGTCGCACATGGCCCCTGTTTGCTATAAATTGTCGGTTAATATGGCGCTAAATATTTAAATTTAAGCTAAATTGTTTTTCTGCGTTTTTTGCACCCGCACAAGGGGAGGCTGTTGTGCACGATAATCAAAGTGGCAATGACGAAAATCGTCTTAAAGCGGTTAAAGCACTTTTGTCACCTGATATTACCAGGGATGAGGTGCTGGAAAAATTTGTTCATCTTGCCGCGCAGGCGCTGGGTATTTCAGGCAGTTTTATTTCAATTATTGATGATAAAAATCAGTATATTAAGGTTTCCCGCAACTTTAACCTCAAAGAATCAGCACGCGAAGTTTCCTTGTGTCGTCATGTTATTGATGGCGACGGGCAGCTCGTTGTACAGGATACATTGCAAGACAGCCGCTTCACTTTTCATCCCTTAGTTGAGGGTGAACCTCACATTCGGTTTTATGCGGGCGTGTCGTTATCCAATCTGGAAGGGCTGGTGTTAGGGACGCTTTGCGTGACCGATACGCAGCCTCATATGTTTAGTGATGAGCAGTTGGAAACACTGAAGTCGCTGGCAAGACTGGTGACATCCTTTCTGGATGCATGGAATCTTGCCAGTTTCACCGATCTGATTACGCATCTACCGAACCGGCCACGCCTGATTCGCGACATGCAACAGCTGGCCGTCAGCAATCCCGATCGTCGTTTTCGCATGATCCTTATCGACTGTATTGATATTCCCCAGGCATATGAGTTATCACGTACCTTTGGCATTGCGCCAGTGGAAAACTTACTCAGGCAAATTGCCGGGCTGGTCAGCGCTCGTCTTCAGCTTCAGCCAGATGACATGCTTTATTCATTTGCACCGGGGCGCTTTGCATTAATCCAGCCTTATTTTGGCGGCTATAGCGCGCAAAGTACCATTGAGGTGTTAACCAACCTTAAAGCAGATTTAGCGGATAACATCACCATTGATATCGACGTTTATGCAGGCGAGACCGAGTTTGTTTCCCGCGATATTGATGCAAATGAAGTTGTCCGTCAGGCGGTCAGTGCGTTGCACGAATGTATTCACCAGAACGGTGGTGCTATGACGTTCGATCATGCATACGATTCGCGGCGCACGGAAGATTTCTTGATTATGAACGATCTGGCCCAGGCGCTTAAAAAAGACGAAGGCCTGTACCTCGCGTATCAGCCAAAGGTGTGCTTAAAGACGGGAAAAACCGTTGGGCTTGAGGCATTAATTCGCTGGCACCATCCGGAAAGAGGCGAGCTGTTTCCCGTCGACTTTATACCGTTGGCCGTAAAAACCAACCTGATTTCGGTGTTGACTGACTGGGTTATCGATCGCGTCATCATTCAGCTAACGCAGTGGAATAAAGAATTTGAATTAATCCCAGTATCCGTCAACGTCAGCGAACGTGACTTTTCCAGAGCGGAGTTTGCTTCCAGTTTAGCCAGTAAGATGCAGGCTGCAGAATTGCCAACATCATTAATGGGCGTGGAGTGTCTGGAAAATGAGCTGATAACGGAAAGCGATGTGGCGATTAATGGACTCGAAGCGCTTAAAGCCCACGGGTTTATTATCTCACTGGACGATTTCGGTACAGGCTACAGCAACATTAGTTACCTGCAGGAAATTCCGTTAGATGTGATTAAGGTCGATATGTCTTTAATCAGTCGGATGGATAGCGATTCTGCCTCCAGAATTATCGTCAGAAGCATTATCCAGATGTTGAAGGAGTTGGACTATACGGTGTTGGCAGAAGGTGTAGAAACAGAAGCCACGCTGAGTTTGCTGAAGCAATACGGCTGCGATCAAATCCAGGGCTACTTCTTTTCGAAACCGCTTCCAGCCAGCGATATCGAACACTGGTTACTGCAGAAGTAAACGCGATAAAGGCGACAGTATCTGTCGCCTTCTCAGTGCGGTCAGTCAAGCTGAGTACAGCGCGTTTTGCACAACGCGCACTCGGGCAGCAATAAGGTGAATGCGCGTTGTGCCGTCAATCCAGATCGCTGCCGTTACTGGCAATCACTTTTTTATACCACCAGAAGGATTTTTTTCGCCGCCGGGCCAGCGTGCCTTGTCCACGATCGTCACGATCGACATACACAAACCCATAGCGTTTACTCATCTCACCCGTTGAGGCGGCAATCAGGTCAATACAGCCCCATGTGGTGTAGCCGATTACGGGTATCCCATCACCTATCGCCTCTCCCATCGCCCGAATGTGCTCACGCAAATAGCTGATGCGATAATCATCAATAATTTCGCCTTCATCATTGACCTCATCGCGTGCGCCCAGGCCATTCTCCACCAGGAAAAGCGGTTTCTGATAACGGTCGTACATCATATTCATAGTGATGCGGAGTCCAAGCGGATCGATGCCCCAGCCCCATTCACTACGCTGAATATGCGGATTCGTAAGGGATTTCACCACGTTTGCCGCGCTGCTGTTCTGCTCATTCATATCGGCGGACGCACAACGGGAAGCATAGTAACTGAATGACACGAAATCGACGGTGTTCATGAGTACATCAGCATCATCTTCTGCCATTTCAATCTGGATGCCTTTCTCGCGGAAAAGGCGAGCAGAGTAGGCGGGATAGGCACCCCGCGCCTGAATATCAATGAAAAACAGATTCTCACGATCTTTTTGCAGCGCCGCCCAGACATCGTCAGGTTTGCTCGACCAGGGATAAAAATTGCCGCCAGCCAGCATGCAGCCAATCTGATTATCCGGGTTGATTTCATGAGCTATTTTTGTCACCCGCGCGCTTGCCACCAGCTCATGGTGAGCGGCCTGATATTTAACCTGCTCACTGTTTTCACCCGGTTCAAATACCAGTCCTGCGCCCGAAAAAGGGCTGTGCAGCATGATATTTATTTCATTAAAGGTCAGCCAGTACTTCACTAAACCATCAAACGCCTCAAAACAACTGTGTGCATAACGGGCAAAAAAATCGATCATTTTACGATTGCGCCACGAACCGTATTGCGTAACCAGATGCATAGGTACATCAAAATGGCAAAGCGTCACTAAGGGTTCAATGCCGTACTTGCGACATTCGGTAAACAGGTCGCGATAAAAAGCCAGCCCCTCTTCATTAGGCGTGACTTCATCGCCACGCGGAAAAATACGGCTCCAGGCAATCGACGTGCGAAAAACCGTAAAGCCCATTTCTGCCATTAAAGCGATGTCTTCACGATAACGATGATAAAAATCGATCGCAGTGTGGCTGGGATAGAATTCATCGTCCCGCAGTGCGTCACGTTTTTCCTGACCCAGCTTGACCGGCATACGTGCAGGCCCGATGGGGAGCATGTCAACGGTGGTTAATCCTTTCCCGCCTTCAAGAAAAGCGCCTTCTGACTGATTTGCGGATAAGGCACCGCCCCATAAAAATCCTTGCGGGAATCGTGATTCAGACATGAAATCCTCTTTAACACAGTCATTAATGATCAGCTAGCGTTAGCCGCTTTTGCTTTTTCAGGTGAAACCTTAGGTTGTGATGCTGCCAGGCTGGTGATTTCAGGAATATCGTCAAAGCCCAGAATCAGGGTAAGAATAAATGACAGCACCACAGAGAGCACCATGACCGCGACAACCCAAACAATGGACATCGGGTTGGCTGGATCAAAAAACTGAACGCTGGTAAACAATCCGGGTGATGCCATCGAATGGCTGGCCAAACCGCCTATGCCGGCGACGGCACCACAAATAAACCCACTGATCATACTGGCAATCAAAGGGCGTTTTAAACGCACAGCGACACCGTAAAGGGCCGGTTCAGAAATGCCGGCCACAATGGCAGAGGCTGCTGCTGCCAGTGCGGTTTGACGTAATTCCGGGTTTTTCGTTTTATAGGCGACGGCGAGCGAAGAGCCGCCAAGGGACAGATTAGCGCCAATTTCCGAAGGCATAACCATGCCCTCTTTACCTGTTTCAGCAATGGTCTGGATAATAGTGGGTGTGAAAACCCGATGCATGCCGGTCATCACCAGCAAGGGCCAGAGCGCGCCCATAATCGCAACCGAAAGCCAGCCCAAATAACCGTGAATGGTGTAAACCACGGCGGAGATTCCACTGCCGATCCAGATACCAATCGGGCCAATCAAAACAATCGCAATCGGTGCGGCGATCAGCACAATCAACATCGGCTTCAGAAAGTTTTTTGTTACCGCAGGCGTAATACGATCCACACCACGTTCAATGTGAGACAAAATCCACGTCATCACCAGCGCCGGTATTACCGTATAGGTATATTTCACCGCCGTTACCGGGATAAAAGCAAACTCGACGGGTTGTCCCTGCGCCGCTTTAGCCATCAGGTCAATAAAGTTGGGATGCACCAGGACGCCAGCGATGGCTATCGCCAGTGACATGTTCGTCTTGAATTTAAGCGCCGCTGACGCAGCCACCATAATGGGCAAAAAGAAGAAAGCACCATCTCCAATCACGTTCAATATGACCAGAGTCGATGAGCCTTTCTCAAACACACCGGCCATATCCAGGATCATGGCCAACAGCTTGACCATTGAACCGCCGATAATGGCGGGAATCAGCGGTGACATGGTGCCGACCAGCGCATCCAGAATACCGGCCCCCACGCTTTTTAGCGTGAGTCGCCGTTTCCTGGGCGCAGTACCGTCTGACTGCGGATCGCCCAATGCCAAAACTGCCTCATAAGCTTTCGACACATCATTGCCAATAATCACCTGCAACTGTGTATCGGTATGCACAACGCCCATAATGCCATTGAGGGTTTTTAATCCGGCAAGGTCAACCAGGCTATCGTCTTTCACCACAAAACGCAGGCGAGTCATACAATGCGTGACGGCACTGATATTGTTCAGACCGCCCAGCTTATTAACGATAGCCTGTGAAATCTCTGCATAATTTCCTGGCATGATTTTATCTCGTAGGGTAGAGGAAAATGCGCTCGGGTTTCCGCTGGAGCCGCCGCTTTATTGTTATACGCCTTCAGTCAGCCTGACTCAGGTTGCATCTGACCGAAGGGGCAGCTAAATAGGAAACCGGTTTCACAAAATCATGAAGATGTTTTACTGTTTAAACAAGAGCGTAAAATGACCATCTGTTATTTTTGTGATGGCAATCACTTGAAGTGGAAAAGAGCGCTATGCCGGGCTAAGGGCAAATATTTCAAATAATGAAAGGCTTAGGTAGACTGCATTTACTCTGAGGACACGGGCAGCGAGAACATGACAACAATATCTGAAGTAGCAAAACGCGCCGGCGTCTCAAAAGCGACAGTATCGCGAGTGTTGTCGGGCAATGGTTATGTGGGGCAGGAGAAACGAGATCGCGTATTACAGGCCATTGCAGAGACAGGCTATCGGCCAAATCTGCTGGCACGCAACCTGGCGAACAAAAGTAGCCAAACCATTGGGCTGGTGGTCACCAACACACTTTACAGCGGTAATATTTTTAGTGAGCTGATGTCGCACTCTGCCAGAATTATGGAGCAGCAAAATCGTCAATTGATCCTGGCCGATGGTAAACACACCGCGGAACAGGAGCGTGCGGCTATCCAGTTTCTGCTCGACCTGCGTTGCGATGGCATTATTATCTATCCGCGCTTTCTCAGCATTGACGAGCTGGACGCGATGATCTCGCAGCACAAGCAACCTGTCATGGTCATTAATCGTCGCCTGCGTATCAATGACAGCTTCTGCGTTTATAGCGATCAGCACATGGCCAGCCAGATGGCCGTCCGTTATCTGATGGAGCAGGGCCATCGTAATATCGCGTTTATTACGGGATCACTGGATTCACCTACCAGTCAGGAACGGCTTTCGGGCTACCAAACCGCGCTACGCGCGCAGGGAATCGCCATCAATCCGCAGCTTATTGTGCACGGAAAGTGGACCGCGCAAAGCGGCATGCTGGCGGTGAAAACCTTGCTCGCAAGGGGGCAATCCTTCAGTGCCATCGTCGCCAGCAACGATGAAATGGCTATTGGGGCCATCAAACAGCTGACGGAAAATAATATCGCTGTGCCAGGGACAGTCTCCGTGATTGGTTTTGACGATATCCCGCTGGCGCCCTACATTATTCCTGCGCTTTCCAGCGTGAAATTTCCCGTAACCGATATGATTAACGAGACCATTAACCGGCTGGTTTCGATGCTGGATGGCGGCGAGTTAACGACGTTAACGCCTTTTAAGGGAAGCCTTGTCCTGCGCGACTCCATCACTGTTGCCCCCTGACGTCTCTGCCTGCAAGGCGGCGATCCCGACCTGCATCAGCGCGATACCTTGCTCAGAAAGCCGGGCCACCACGTCCGGGGAAAGCCCATCCTCTGTAATAACGTGGCCAGGCTGATAACCGGACGACAAGGGATAAGGATGTATTTGCCCGAATTTAGATCTGTCGGTCAGAACATAACTGTCTGCGCCTTTCGCCAGCACGGCGTCAACCACATCACATCTCTGCATATCGCGACCGGTAAAGCCGGTTTCCGGATGCCAGCCATCTGCGCCAACAAAGGCTTTGTGAAAGTGAATCTGCTGAATACAGTAGCGGGTTAACGGGCCGGTTAAGGATTCGCTGCTCTTTTGCAACATGCCACCCAGAATAATCACGTCACAAGCCGCATCTTTAAGCAGGTGACCGATATAGTGGCTCACCGTGATTAACGTCAGGCTTTTGCGGCTGGCCAGTATGCGCGCCAGCAGGGCATTGGTGCTGCCGCCTTCAATCAGTACAGACTCGCCATCGTTGATCAGATCAGCGGCATAGCGGGCGAGAGCCAGCTTAATACCATAACGGGTGTTCATGCGCGTGCCAACATCGTCGCTGTCCAGCGCCTGGGCCGCGCCATGAACCCGACGCAGAACCCGCTGTTGCGCCAGTTGGTTGAGATCCTGACGTACCGTGACCTCTGAAACACCGACAAGCTGAGCCAGCTCACTGACGGCGACGCTGCCACGTGAATTAACCAGTTCAATAATTTGTTGCTGACGCGTATTCATCGTAGTTCTCTGCATCCATGGATTAAGCTGACATTAAGCGATACGGGTTTCAGGCTAAACCCAGCCCCCGTTTTCCGTTGAGATTAAGATCGGCGAGGGTAAAGCGATTTTTCCAGCCAGCTTCGTAGTGCTCAGGAGGAAAATCAGCAGGGGAATGGCCTTGCTCAAGTGCGCGCGCGACAAGATGCGCGTAGGCCCGGTTTTTATCACACATGGGCGCAGCGGGAATATACATAACATTGCCCCAGCCCTGCTGGTTTTCAACCGGTGCGACGGCGTGAATGAGGTCACAGTGCCACCAGACGGAGTCGCCCGCCGTTATAGCCGGTACCGAGCATAATCCCTTTATCAAATGTGGGTGCCATTTTTCATTTACTGCAAGCACGCGCCCCGGCTCAACGCCACACAATTCATCGTCAGCCACATCCGATAATAACGGTCGAAGCAGGACATAGGCGATGGCTTCCGGCACGGGAACCACGTGCAGTAAGCCCTGACCGGGCATCATATCGGAGAGCGCAGTCCATCCCTGAAACGTGCGGAAAGCCGAGCATTTTGTGGTATCGGGAACATCAAACTCGTTCACTTCGCTACGATGGGCTGCATTCCATGGGTCGTAACGCTCAACATTGCCGTCAAAAAGCGAGCGAAAGACGCGTTGATACGCGGGCAACAACCAGCGTTCAAGCGCACCGGAATCCGTATGCGCCCCCAACCCTTTCGACGTTGTTCCCGGCGGACGTCGGCGAATTCGGTCCGGATAGATAAGATTCACATCCGGATCGAACCATTGCTGACCTTCGGATTCGAATCGCCACAGGCGATTTAGAAACGACTGCACCTGTGCCATTTCATGACTCTGGCGCGCCTCCATTTGCGCCTGAGACCAGTAAATTGGATAAATTTCAGGCCGGGAGGCTTCGAGACTTCCAAAAAAATTGTCCCCGGGACCGCGATACTGTGCATCGAACTGATTGTCATCCAGATAACGCAACATGGCGGCATCCCATGCCAGCGCCTGTTCTCGGGGAAAATGCTGCTTTACGACCACACAGCCACGACGTTTTATTCTTTCTCGTGTCTCAGGGGGCAGCGTGCCATCTGTAATCTGTTCGGGTGAAATCACCGGCCAGGCACTGCCGCTCTGTTGTTCTTCCGCTTTGGCCTGGCTTATGGCCTGCTCGATTTTATTGCAAACCTCACTGAATAAGCCTTCAACATCGCCGATCTGCTGATGCACCTGCTGCTTAAACTGACGGATCGCTGCTGAAATATCGTGGGGTAACGGTGTGTGTTGAAGCTTCACAGTCATAATTGTGGCCCTTAACAGATAGTTTATATTTCAGATGAAGATTTTTTTCATTACATTCGAAAGATGAACTTATGTTTAACAGATTGCTGATGGGTAAAATCGCGACTGGCGCACAATGTGAGCTAACAGAAGGATATTTAATGATTGGAATTCTCATTAATCCCTGCAGCGAGTAAGCTTGAAGCAACAGTCAGCCTATTCAGGCCGGGAGACAAGGGGGAACGACAATGGCAGTAAGGATGATTGCAGTTGATATGGATGGGACTTTTCTGGACGAAAATAAGCAGTACAACGTTCAGCGTTTTTCACGCCAGTACGCCCTGCTAAAACAAAAAGGCATTCGCTTTGTTGTCGCCAGTGGCAATCAATATTATCAGCTACAGCGCTACTTTCCTGACATCAAAAATGAAATCGCCTTTGTCGCCGAAAATGGCGCGTGGGTGTCAGAAGGCGACCAGGAAATTTTTTGTGGTGAGCTGGCCAGGGAAAGCATGCACCGCGTGTTGGATATACTGGCAAAAGAGCCGGATATCAGCACGGTCGTTTGTGGACGTAAGGGCGCTTATGTTCATTCTTCCATGCCTGAAAGCGTTATTCAGATGCTCAATAACCATTATTATCGGCTCGAAAAGCGCGATAATCTTTATGATATTGACGACACCATTTTTAAATTTTCGCTTAATCTGGCGCACGAAGGCATTGAAAGCCTGATGGATCGTTTGCATAACAAACTCGGCGAGATCGATCATATAATGCATCCCGTATCGAGTGGCTATGGTTTTATCGACCTGATTATTCCTGGTTGTCAGAAAGCACATGGCATTGCTTTGCTGCAACAAAAATGGGGCATCAGCGATTGTGAGGTGGTGGCGATTGGCGACAGCGCGAACGATATTGAAATGCTGCGTCAGGCCTGTTTCAGTTTTGCGATGGCCAATGCCGTAGAGCCGGTATCCGCCGTGGCGCGTTTTAAAACTGAAAGCAATCAGGATGAAGGGGCGCTAAACGTAATTGCCCGGATTCTGGCGCGCGAGTTTCCCTTTGAATAACGCCTTAACGCCGGGATTTGTGCTGTGCCCATAAAGGCAAATGCCGTGTATTAGATCGGTGTGACAGTGTCACATCAATGATGTTATTAAAGGTGTATGATTAGCTTTTCACGACGCTGGCAGCGTAAGGTGCCAGCGTCGTGGGTGTACCAAAGCATCATAAAAGTTGTCGCTTATAGTTACAACATACTGTAAGTGACAGTAGTAAAAGCCCAGAGTCAGCATCCGCGTAGTTTTCAGGTCTTGCAGAATAGCGATCCACAGCCCGGCTTACACCGGGCTGATGGGGATTATTTGTCGGCTTTCTTCTCTTCTTCGGTGCCTGACGGTTGCGTTTCAGCATCCGATCGCCAGGGCTTCAGCAGCTGAATATCCAGAATCACATAAACCATCGTGCTGATAAACAGGGAAATCACGCTGCCAAATACGCCGCTGGTGGTGAAGGTCAGATAGTTATAGATAATCAACCAGGTCAGACAAATGAACATCGACAGGGCTAGCATGATGGACGAGAGCGAGTAGTTACTGGTGCCGGCACCTTGCTGATGCGTCAGTTTAAACAGGTTTCCAGTCGTGTATCTTTCTAAAATCAGGATGGTTTTTTGCCAGTTACGACGTTGTCGTGAACCCGTGCGTACAATAAACAGATACAGGACGGAGATAAAAAAGCCTGAAAACGCAATCAGGACTGGAACGGCTTCCAGCGCATACTCAATACTTTTATGGCTCGCCCCGGCTGGGCTCAGGTCCAGCGTCAACGAGGCACCCAGCGCGGCATAAAGGAACACGAACAACGCTAAAAAGGTTATCGTGCGTTTCCAGTCTGCCTCGGCTTCGCGGTTCTTTTGCTGAAGCGCAACGGTGAAAGCGCGTTCGATATGTTCAGCCTGGGGCGAGTGCATTTCAATCGCGTCAACCTTTTCATCCAGCAGGGCTTCGATAAAAGGCTTGTGGTCACTGTGCAGGGGAATATTCATTACGTGGATTCTCAGTAAAATTTCCGCTTATTTTAGTCTGCCTGAGAGGAAATGATACAAGCTTCACACGTTAAAAATCTTCAGGCTGAGTCAGTTAAGTATCAGGTAATGCGTTTTACGACAGCCGCATGATGTACACTGCTAGTGAACTTACCACGAGGAAAGCGATTATGAATGACAAGAAGATGATTTCCATCGATCAGTTCAGTGATGAAGAGCGACTTGCCGTTAACGAAGCCCTTCAAAATCTGATGGAAAAGCACCGTCAACGCACCGGCAAAGAGCCTGACAGCAAAAAAGAAAAAGAGCTTAACACTGAAGCCCGCCAGCAGGTGATGGCCGATAAACTGCTTAATGAAAAGTTAAAAGCAGAAAAAGAGAGCAAAAAACCGGTCAGGAAAAAGAAACCTTCATCAATGGCCGCGAGTGAAGTTAGCGACTTTAACTGGTCTGCTTCAGTCGCAAAAGGCCGCAGAAGATAACGACAGAATAATGATGCTGACGCCTGACGATATAATTCTGTTTATCGTTGGGCTTATGCCACTCTCACTAAACTGCCTGTACAAAATCAGCGTCGAGCAAAGTAAAAACAATAATAAATAAAGCGGTAAAACGCTTAAAAATTTATGCGGTTTACATTTTTTATGGATAAACTGCGCTGAATATACCGTCAATTACGCTTGCGAATGACTTATTACTCCCCCGAAGATCATCATCTTAAGATGCGATCCACGCGATTTGTCCGTCGCATGTTCGCCATGCGCCAACTGGGTACAATTTTATGCGCTTTACCGATTGCATCCGTTTTGATGGAGCTGGGCAAAAAACCCGCCATTTTGGTCTTACTGATTAGTAACGTTATTATCTGGCCCTGCCTGGCATATTGCCTTGCCATTACATCACGTGATTCAACCGCCAGAGAGCGAACCAATTTAACGCTCGATGCCGCCTTCGGCGGTATTTGGGTAGCACTCATGGCCGTGAGCCCGATGCCATCCTTTGTCATTATGGCGGTACTGGTCTCTGACCGTTATGCCGCCGGAGGCTGGCCACAACTTCTCTCTGCACTGCAGGCGTTTCTCTTTGCCTTTATCATGGTATGGACAATAGAGGGCGCGCCGGTTTTGATGGAATTTAGCATCCGTTCGGCATGGCTTACGATACCGCTGGCCACGTTTTATCTGTTGGCGCTAAGCGTGGTATCCCATAATCTGACGTTTAATCTGCGCCAGAAGAACCGGGAGCTGGAAAGGATCGCCTTGATGGACCCCAGTTTGCAAATTCCTAACCGACGCCTGTTTGAACGGCGGCTTGAAAGTGAATTCCTGCGCACCCGGCGTGGAGACAGCAAGGCATACCTGATACTTATTGATGTCGACCATTTCAAGAACGTCAACGATACCTTTGGTCATGAAGCAGGGGATTTTCTACTGGCTGAAATTTCCGGATTGCTGCGTGACAGCGTAGGCATGAAAGATATCCCGGCGCGCTTTGGTGGCGATGAACTGGGCGTGATCGTACGTGACTCAAATGACGTTGACATCGTCAGGCTGGCCGAAACCATTCAACGAAACATTGCGCAATTACGCTTGCCTGCTTCTGCAGAGTTCAGATGTTCAGTCAGCATTGGTATTGCCTGTGCGGAAAAAGCCAGCTCTATACATGAATGGCTGCGACGCGCTGATGAAGCCCTGTATGAGGTTAAGCGATCGGGGCGTAATGATCTCAAATTATGGCAGGCCTGAGGTTACATGAAGCGGTGTAGCACGGGCGCTTTTTTACTGGTTTAACATCAGCTTACCGATACTGTAATCAGCCGGAAATTAACGCCGCCTTATCTCAAGGCGGCTTTTGCTATCAGATTGCAGGATAGTCGCCAGTGCCTTCAGGCCAGGGCGTAAGCAAATCAAACCCTGTCTCAGTCACCGCCACCGTATGCTCCCACTGGGCTGAAAGCGATCGGTCTTTCGTGACCACAGTCCAGCCATCAGAGAGGACGCTGGTGCCGGCTTTGCCTGCGTTGATCATGGGCTCGATGGTGAAAATCATCCCTGCCTTCAACGGCATCCCTTCGCCTGGGGTACCATAATGAAGAACCTGTGGATCAGTATGATAAATCTCGCCCACGCCATGACCACAATATTCCCGCACCACCGAAAAACCGGCGTTTTCAGCAAGGCGCTGAATGGCGGCACCAATATCACCCAGGGTTGCGCCGGGCTTCACCGTTTTAATGCCCGCGACCAGGGACTGATAAGTAATATCGACCAGGCGTTTGGCGCGTACGGACGGTGTGCCAACAAAATACATTCGGCTCGTATCGCCATACCAGCCATCTTTAATAACGGCTACGTCGATATTCACAATATCGCCGTCTTTTAATTTCTTGGCAGCAGGGATACCGTGGCAAACCACATGATTCACAGAGGTGCAGGTTGTGCGCGTGTAACCGTGATAGCCGATGTTGGCTGGCGTAACCTTAAGTTCATTCACGATAAAATCGTGACAGATATCGTCCAGTTGTTCAGTCGTGATTCCCGGGCGCACATGCGGGGTAATCATTGCCAAAACCTGGGCTGCAGCATGTCCGGCAGCACGTGCTTTTTCAATTTCTTCTGCGGAATGGATCTTAACGGTCCCCATTACACTTCTCCTTGTGAGGCTAAATCGGCGTTATGTAGCACCTGGCGAATATCCGCGCCGCCGTTCATTTCGATACGGATCAAAGTTTGAGCCAGCTCATGTTGTGTCAGTTGAGGATACAGCTCGGCCAACATACCGAGTTTTAACCAGTGCTCAGCCTGAGCGTTGATCGAGCGGCTCATTGCCTGGCTGGCAATGCGCAGGTTTTCATGCATCAGATCGGATATTTTGACAATGCCCATACGAAGCCTATATGGAATATATACGTTTTGTATACAGGCTACGCGTTATGAAGGGAGAGTTAAAGAAAAAAATCACAGCGGGTCCGAACGTTTCAGTAATATTCATCCGCCAGCGCACCTGTGTCAGGCCCGTTTTCCAGATTGCGATTTTTAAGCCCTCTGGCAGATCCTGAACCATACTCTACATCTGAAAATCGGCAACAGAGACGCTGAGTGCATTATGTCAGCGGTACAAAGGTTATCCGTGAAGGCTAAATTTTTTATCACCGCTGGCCATACTGTCTGATTCGGCCAGGTCAGTGCTGGATAACGGTAACCGTCTTTTCAGCAATGGGCCGACTCCTGAGAATCCGCCTTCATTCGGCACATCAGTTAAAAAAGAAGCGGTTCAGATTAGTCAGGATGATTACGATAGGTGAGATGTTTAAAGGCAGATGATGATATTTTAATGACGGGCACGAAGGTGCCTGAACCGCATAAAACGGCATGATGAAACGGTCACGCTTATCCACTTCTTACTTCGTAATTACCGGGAACAACGTTATGAGAGCATTCTTCATCACAGGCCTGATGTTCGCGTTAACAGCATGCTCTAACTCAGTGGGACATAATTTTGATACAGCCACCGTTCAGAATATCAGGCCAGGTCAGACAACACGTGCGGAACTGATCGCGATGTTTGGCCCGCCTGATACGGAAACACCTTACCCCAATGGGCAGCAGTTACTGATGTGGAAATACAGCAAAGCCAGAGCGCTGGATACCTCTGCAGGTGAAACACTCACAGTGCAGACAAAAAATGGCAGAGTGTTTAACTACACATTTAGTAAAAGTTGACGTCCTTTTAGGGAGATATCAAGTCGCCTGACAGAAGCATGAATTTTTACTTTGTTCGAACGATTGCGGATTCACATATTGATTTACGCTATCCCTCTTAATTCAGGAGGGATGTGATGAAAAAACATTTCATTTTTACCTCATGCCTTATGGTGATGAGTTTACTGTGGGCCGAGAGTTCTGTCGCAAAGGCTCTCCGGCAGACGGATGACCAAATTCGTCAGCTGATTATTGAGGATTCAATCGCGTCCTATCCCGGTGTTTGCGCGTGCCCGTTTAATTCAGCGCGCAACGGTAGCAGTTGTGGCAAGCGTAGCGCATGGAGCAAGCCGGGCGGCTATTCTCCCCTCTGTTATAAAAAAGACGTGTCCCGGGAAATGGTGGAGGAGTGGCGTAAAAGTCATGGTGCCTGATGGCGTCCTGGATTATCGGTTCGCTTTGTTGTTTAAACGACATTTACCGTTGAGCATTGCTGTTCAGGTCAAACAGAGCGCGAGATCTTTTCTGACCTCGCCAGCGTCTCCTCAGTTTGGCACTCAGCGTCATAACTGAGAATGCAAAAACCGCATTTAAGAACGGGTCATCATAAAACGCGGTGATGATGACGTCTGTGCATCTAACAGGCGTGGTATGTGCGTATGTTAACTTCCTGTCGTTCAGTATTTAACGGGCATTTTTTCGTTTCCTTCTATCTTGTCAGCGTTGATCCGCTATTGCCATTCAGGGCTTATATCAGCAGCGCAAAATATCCCCTGCTTTTTTATCAGAATCCGCGTAGCGGCGTTATTGTGACTCCAGACTTAATAGGTCTGGAGTCACAATCATCTGAAGAGTAGAATCCGCGTTTCAGCTTTATCATCAGGGAAGGGCAGTGACAGAAATCCGCACAAAAACCGTTTCGCCCCATGTCGGGCATCACGTCATGGCGTGGCTTGATCAGGTCAGAAGTGCTTCATTATCTGAGGTAGATAACTTTGGTGATGAAGGTACGGTTGAGCAGGTTATGAAAGTGTGGGTAAAACTGTCATTACTTGTGACGCGTCGTCGTCCCGAAATTGCGGTGTCCTCCCTGCTCAGACATGTATTGCCGAATATCGGTGCGCTGCCGTTAAAAGATCTGACGCGGCTGCGGCTAAATCGTTTGTATAACATACTGATTTCAGAGGGTAAAAAAGAAGAGGCGCGCCGGGTCTTTGCTCTAACGAAACAGTTTTTATCCTGGGCTGAAATGCAGGGTTATCTTGAACATTCTCCCGTTGCGTCAATGAAGAAACGCGATATTGCCGGTCGCGCTGCGCCGCCGCGAAGCCGGCAGTTGTCGGATGCGGAGATCTGGGTGTTCTGGCATGGTCTGGACAACTGGGCGCTTTCTGAGCAGGCACGGTGGGCACTGCGCCTTTGCCTGGTCAGTGCGCGACGTCCTGATGAAATCGTCCAGGCACGCAAGTCAGAATTCAATTTGCAGTCAGGGCTCTGGAAACAGGGAACGCGTAATAAGTCTCATCGCGAACATACTTTGCCCGTCTCGGCATTAATGCGACTGTGCATCGAATCATTACTGAATGCCAGCGATCCCGCTTCGCCCTGGCTGGTGCCGGCACCGCGCGACGTGATGCAGCCACTGTCTAAAGGCGCATTAAATCAGGCTTTGCGTCGTATGCTGCGCGCACCGCGTGGGTTGGGGCTGGAACACTTTACGCCACGAGATTTACGTCGAACGGCACGCTCGAAATTATCTGCGCTGGATACGCCCAATGACGTGGCAAGAAAAATTATGAATCATGCGTTAGAAGGGATAGACCGGGTTTATGATACTCACGACTATCTTGTGCAAATGCGGGCTGCGCTGGACAACTATTCGGCATCGTTAGAATTAATTATAAACAGTGATGATTACCATTGTTTACGTCATCGTTTTGAGGGCGAACCGCTAAAATTAGACGGCTCATCTGTTATGGCTATGAGCCCGTAAAGCATGATTGATACGGTTTCCAATAAAAAGCGGTGTTGTTATCAACACCGCTTTTTTTATCAGATCAGGAAGTCATCAAGAGAACCGCCTGCATCCAGCGCCTTTTTAATTGGCGATGGTGTACGACCCTGACCTGTCCATGATTTAGTTTCACCGTTTTCATCGGTATATTGGTATTTAGCCGGACGTGGTGCACGTTTAGCTTTTGTTTTCGTTTCTGTTGGCAAATCCACCAGCTCAGAAATATCAATGCCGTCATTCATCAGCATTTCTTTATACTTAGCCAGCTTGTCTGCTTTTTCACGCTGCAGGGCTTGCTCGGCTTCTTCTTCTTCACGGCGTTCAGCGACAACGACAGAAAGCTTTTCGAGCATCTCATTTAACACATCAAGCTCAATTTCCCGGGCTTGTGCGCGTAAAATACGAAGGTTATTTAATGCTTTGAGCGCATCCATTGATTAATCCTTAAATTACAGCGAATATTTAAACAGGGTCATTCTACGAAAAATATTCCAGGAAGGAAATATCTCTTCAGTCTGAAATGTACAAATTTGTTACTGTTAGGATTATTACGACTTCTTTGAGGCGCAAACAGACATAACGTATTAAAAAAACATTGATGTTATAAACCCTATTTAGGCAGCACAGCCATGCTCAGGAGTGAGCATCTTCTGCGCAAGACGTATTATAAACTTTATTTATAAATAGAAAAATCAATTAAATCATAACCTAAAGCTATCTTGCCTCTGCCAATAGTAGTGCAGATCCCTTAAGATAACGGTTTTCATCGGCGCCGCAGAAAAATGATAACGTATAGTGAATAATATCTGCCATTTAATAGAAAAACATTCGCATCGTCAGAATGCACCAAAATGCCTGTCGCTGACAGTGACATTTGTCATAAGTAAACCCTGATATTCATGTTGGAATGTGCTTCAAATTTGCTTAGCCCATTGGCTCTTTTATCGCGGCTTTTTTTGAACAAGGTATAAACGTCTCATCCAGCCGGAACCCAATATCAATACATTTTTTGTGCCTAACAGAGGCGTCAAACGTGACATACATGACGTCTTATGCTGGCCTGACAGTTAATCACACTGTATCACAGCCATAAGTATGGCGAGCTAAATCATAAGCGAAGCGCCAATAAGCTTAAGACAGAATAAAAATTCAATCACTAATAACCGCTTTAGATAACGTTATACCTATATGGCAGCGGAAACCGGATGGGATTTTTCCTGGCATTTACCCAGGCATTCTACGGGGGATTGAAATCAAAACAGGAGTGGAACCCGGCAATCATTTTATTCATAAGATGACATCACTCGCCGTACAATAAATTACCAGCCTTTTAAAAACGCCTGTGTTGTTGTGGCCTTTGTCTGGTGACCCTACACCTCATCTTTCAGCAAAACTCCCGCGTTATCAATGCCGTACTCCTTTCAGCTTTTCTGGAATCATTACTTATAAATATTAACAATAACTTGCAATGATAATCTAAATGCGTATATTTCTCATTTGCTTTTGTGTTTGATGGCTTTTGACCTTATTCATTATGCTCAGGCTGTGCGGCAGTTTTTGGGGACTGATTCGCTGCAGCGGCAAATAAAAAACGAAAACGAGGCGTTTACAATGCTTTTGAGTACACTTCATGTTCAACGGGATCGCCTGCAGTCGATTTTCCCTCTGGTTCCCTCTCGCTATTCACTTTTGACGACGTTAATTACTGGGATCGTGTCACACAACGTGTTTGCAACGACAGCGCCTGTTTCGGCAGTGAATAACCAAACACTCATCGTCACGGCTGCTGAACCCCCTGTCGTCGAAAACACAGCATCGGATTACAGCGTTCCGGTAACCCGGGCGGGCAATAAATTGCTTTCGACAGTACGTGATATCCCCCAATCCGTCAGCATTATCAGTGAGCAGCGGATGAAGGACCAACAGCTCCAGTCACTGAATGACGTTCTGGATAATACGACAGCCATTCAGACCAGCACCGCGGATATGGATCGCAAGACCTATTATTCTCGCGGGTTTTTAATCGACAATTATCTGATTGACGGTATTCCCACCGTATTTGAAGAGCGCTGGAATCTGGGCGATGCACAAACCGATAGCGCACTGTACGAACATATTGAAGTGGTCAGGGGCGCAAACGGGTTATTAACCGGGGCAGGCAATCCTTCAGCGGCCGTTAATATGGTGCGTAAACATGCTGACAGCCGTCAGCCAGAGGGAGAGGTGTCTTCCAGTTTCGGCAGCAGGAATAAGCAGCGTTACGTCATGGACGTACAGTCACCGTTGACAGCGTCAGGCAATGTGCGGGGCAGAGTTATTGCCGGTTACCAGGACAATAACAGTTTTGTTGAGCGGTATGGCGCGGAAAAGAAATTTATCTATGGTGTGGTCGATGCGGACCTGAATAATGCCACCACCGTCTCTGTGGGCTATGAATTTCAGCAACTCAATACTGACAGCCCAATGTGGGGCGGACTGCCTCGCTGGTATACCGATGGTACAAAAACTGATTACCGTCGCGGCTTTAATACCGCGCCTGACTGGACTTATAACGATAAAGAGAGCAGAAAGCTCTTTGCCCGGCTGAAACACACCTTTGACAGCGGCTGGCAATGGACATTAAACGGAACGCACGACCAGTCCACGCTTAACAGTAAAATGATGTATATCGCTGGCTATTTCGACAAAAATACTGGCGCAGGCGTTTCGCCTTATGCGGATTATCCTGTCGTAGGCGGCACGGGATATAATTCGGCAAAACGTAAAGTCGATGCCGTCGACACCTTTGCCAGTGGCCCTTATCAACTCTTCGGACGTAACCACGAATTAATGCTGGGTGTCAGCTACAGCAGGCAGAAAAACACCTATTACGGTACCTTTGCCAATATCTCTTCAGCGGAATTAGGTGACTTCAATCTCTTTGATGGTCAGTTCCCGGAAACAGACTGGGAGCCACGCACGCTATCCCAACAGGATATTACCCGCCAAACTTCAGGTTACCTTGCGACACGTATTTCAGTCGCCGATCCGCTAAATCTGATACTGGGCGCGCGTTATACCCGTTGGAGCAAAAACACCCTGACCAATGATATGGAAAAAAATAATATCACGCCTTATGCCGGTTTGATTTATGACATTGATGAGAACTGGTCAACGTACGCCAGCTACACCTCTGTGTTTCAGCCACAATCCTATCGTGATATCTCAGGCGCCTATCTGGCACCCGTTATGGGTAAAAATTATGAAGCGGGCGTCAAATCTGACTGGTTCGACAGCCGTTTAACGACGTCGCTATCGGTGTTTCGTGCCGAGCTGGATAATGTCGCGCAAACAACGGGGCGTATTATTCCGGGCACCACTGAGTCAGCTTATGAAGGTAAAAATGGCACGGTCAGCCGCGGGGTCGAGTTTGAAATTAATGGCGCAATAACCGATAACTGGCAAATGACATTGGGTGGAACCCGTTATATTGCAGAACAGCGAGAGGGCACGGCGTTAAAGCCCGATCTGCCACGAACGCAGTTGAGCGTCTTTACAAGCTACCGTTTATCCATGCTGCCTGACCTGACGGTAGGCGGCGGTGTGAAATGGCAAACCCATGTCTGGAGTGATAACTCCGCACCAGAAGGCAAGGGGACATGGCGTGCAGAGCAGGGGAGTTATGCCTTAGTGAATGTGTTCAGCCGCTATCAGGTCACTAAAAATTTTGCTGTCCAGGGCAACATCAATAACCTTTTTGATAAAACCTATGACACCAACGTTGCGGGAGACATCGTTTACGGCGAACCTCGCAACGTGTCTGTCACCGCCAGCTATCGCTTCTGAACAGTCTACAGCCTCTTCAATACGCGCCTCATGCGAGGCGCTTTCAGCAATCGGTGTTTTGCTCGCCTTTGCCAACTGCAAATCCATGATCCATCACGTTTTGATGCAATCTTCACGTCAGAAAGCCACGGATTTGCGCTACACTGACCAGCGTTAACCCTGTGTTCTGCCGCTATCATGGTGCTGTTTGAGGCAAACTAATTAACCTGGAAGAAGTATGAAAATCAGATTCCTTTCGGCCAATGAACAAAAACTGGCAGAGGTTCGCGGAATACTGGAGCCAGTGGGCGTAGAAGTATTACCGATCGCACGTCGCATAGAAGAAATTCAAACGGAGAACGAGCTGGATTTAGTCCGCGATAAGCTGACCAAAGCTTTTTCTATTATAGGACGTCCTCTTTTCGTCGAGCATACCGGGCTTTATCTGGATGGTCTGAATGGCCTGCCAGCCGGTCTGACGCGTATTTTCTGGAACCGACTGGATGCCGACCGTTTTGCCTCCCTGGTTAACGGGCTGGACAGCCAGGGCGTCACGGCCAAAACGGTACTTGGCTATTGTGATGGGCGCAAAATGTATCAGTTTTACGGTGAATTGCGTGGGACGATAGCGCCAAAGCCTGCGGGTCCCCGGGGATTTCAGTGGGATTGCGTCTTTATCCCCGAAGGTTACGACCAAACCTTTGCTGAAATGGGCGACAAGAAAAACGAAATTTCAAACCGTCGCATTGCGCTGGACCGCTTCGCGTCCTTCCTGAAAACCGCACGAGGCGTGGCATGAAACCTGAACTAAAACGGGCTTATGATTCCGGTAAGCTGATACTGTTTGCCGGTGCGGGCCTTTCCCGCAATCTCGGCCTGCCGGAATGGCATGAACTCATCGCCCATCTGGCTAACGAGCTGGGTTACGATCCCAAGATTTTTAATACCTATGGGACGCATCTCTCTCTGGCGGAGTACTACAAGCAGAAAAAAGGATCGCTTGGCCCGTTAAGAAGTTGGATGGACCGCGAATGGCATCGACCGGATATCGATGTCCGTAGCTCTGAAATTCATACCATGATTACTCAGGGCAATTTCTCCCGTATTTATACCACCAACTATGACCGGTGGTTAGAGGCGGCGCACGAGGCGCACGGCGTACCCTATTTTAAAGTGGCTAACGCGGCTGACTTGGTCTCATTAACGGAAGACAAGCGCCATATCATCAAACTTCATGGTGATTTCGACGACGATACTTCCATTGTTTTAGATGAAAGTAGCTATTTTGAGCGCCTCTACTTTGATTCGCCACTGGATATCAAGCTGACGCATGATGTGATGGGCAATTCCGTATTATTTGTGGGTTACAGCATCAGTGATTTTAATATTCGTCTGTTGTTTTATCGCCTGACGAAAATGTGGGGACGCACCGGGCTGGCCACCGCGCGCCCTAAGTCCTACCTCTTTACTAATCGCAATAACCCGGTAGCAAAAGAGGTCTTGGGTCAGTGGGGCATCGAAATGATCGTGTCAGAAGAGGACGATCCCCGCAAAGCCCTGGCTGACTTTATGGAAGAGTTACTGGCTTGATAACCCAGACCGCTTCAACCGGTGCACGGTAAAAACGGCGGACGACCTCCGTCTTAGCGGTAGTGTTTATTCTTCTCTGGAAAACGCGGACTACTGTGATAGACTGTATAAATACACAGTACCTGAGGGCAAAAACTATGGCTGTCGAAACAAAATTTGTAGTGGTCAGAAAAGGTGAAGAGAAGATGACATTTGCCAATAAAAAAGAGGCTGATGCCTACGACAAGATGCTGGATATGGCGGAAGCCTTCACCGACTGGCTGCTGACGCATCAGGCTGATATGGACGAATCGCAGGCTGAATCATTAGGCTTGTTGCTGGCAGAACAAAAAGAGGCGGTGCAACATATCCTTCGCACCAGTAAGTTACCCGAGTCCGTAACGGTCGACAGCGCAACGGATGTCGCGGATGCTGATTCTCCTGCTCAAAACGACAAAAAGGTGCGTGCCGTTAAAGCCGCCTGACACTTACGCTGGAAGTCAGCTTCCAGCGTACCGCTTTACGTCTCTCGCGTTCTGATATCATTCGTAACTCGCTTCCGCGAAAATGTGTTGTATGCCAGTCATTAGCGTATCAAGTGCGTCACAGCAAAAGCATAGTGATGAAGATATCTGGCAATGCACGTCAGGCAAAGCGCATAGCCATGAAACCTGCCTGGTTTGTTAAGCATGGTCAATTTCCGGTTCAGGTATGTCCTGTCAAAGGGGTGACGTAAACTGACATATTATTCCTGATGCGGTATTGTTTCACATCAATACTATCGATGTTAGTAATGGATTGATGCGCATTTCCTGTCAGTAACTCAGGTTAAATCTGTGCGATCGCCCCGCGTGGTAGGGTGGGAGATGACTAAAAAAGTGACGCTGTCACTGCTATCGTTTCGCGCCTGGTGCCGGGCTCCCGGCGGAATTTCAATCCCCTGCTGAGCCTGCAGGCGATGTACAACGCCCTCAATTTCCATCGTCAGCTGGCCCTCAAGGATAAAAAAGAACTGACGGGCGCGGCTGTGAACGTGCCGTGTTTCAGAGGTGGCGGGCGGCATATGCTCATAAATAATGCTCAGATCCTGGCTTTTCACAAAATGCCAGCCATCACAGTTATTTCCCCACACATAATGTTCCGCATTGTCTTTTGAAATCATACTTCCTCACGTTACGTTCGATGGGCTATGTGATCCGGCGCGGGTATGCATCAATCTTATTAAAGTTCATTTATGACACGCCGATAGTTCTTCCAGGGACACGACAGATTGTATCTGACAGGGTGGTCAATTTAGCCGGTATATTCCAGGGGAATCAGTATGACCACTCAACCCGTAAAAAAAACGATGAGTACCCGCACGCAGATGCTGCTGGCGGGCGGCTTAACCATCACGCTTGGATTTACCGTCACAATTGGTGTTCTGAGCTGGCAGTCGGCGAAAGAACAAAAAACGCTGGCGGAAAAATATCTGCAGCAGATTGCGCAAAGTCGTGGACTGCAAATTCAGCAAGAGCTGAGTTATGCCCTTAATATGGCGCACAGCTTAGGGCAAAGCCTTATCGCATTACCGAAAGCGGGCGTTAACGATCGTAAAATTGCCGACAAAATCATGGAATATACACTCAGGGCCAACCCTGACTATCTCTCCATGTCCGTTATTTTTGAACCCAATGCTTTTGATGGTCGGGACGCAGATTTTGCCACGCAGAAAGGGCAGGCGCCTCAGGGGCGATATGCCTGGTTTGTCGACCACGATCAGGCCGGTAACTATTCTATGCATCCGTTACTTTCTTTTTTGACGCCGGGCCAGGGCGATTATTATCTGGTGCCGCAGCAGACAAAGAAAGACACGCTGATTGAACCCTACAGTTATGCCTATAACGGCGTGCCGACGTTGTTGACCTCGGTGGCCTCGCCCATTGTCGATCAGGGCAAACTCTATGCGGTCGTTACCTCCGATATATCCCTGGCCTCGTTACAAAAGAAAGTGAATCAGATTAAGCCGTGGCAGGGTACTGGTTATGCGTTACTGCTTTCCAATAGCGGTAAAGTGGTTTCCTCACCAGATAAAGATGAGGCTGGTAAAGCCTGGAAAGGTGAGAAAGACAATTTCACTCAACAGATCGTGGAGCATGACGATCCGTTGCTGGGTGAGAAGGCCATGTACACCTGGTACCCGGTAACGGTGGGTAACAGCGATAAGCCCTGGTACGTCGGCATTGTGGCACCGGTCAGTCAGGTGATGGCGGCGGCGAATCGGCAACGCTACTGGGCCATCGGACTGATGCTGGTGAGCATTCTGCTGGTTGGGGCTGTCCTGGGGTTATTGTTCAATCGCAAAGTGATGCGCCCGCTCGGCGGTGAGCCAGCCGAAGCGGCCAGAATCGCGCTGGCCGTTGCGGACGGTAAGCTGAGTAACGCCATCACGGTGGCACCCGGCGACAATGCCAGCCTGTTTTATGCTCTGCATACGATGCAACGTCAGCTGCAATCTATTGTGGGTCAGATTAAAGATGCCAGCGCATCGGTACGAGAAGGTGCAAGCGAGATCGCCAGTGGTAACCTCGATCTGGCATCGCGCACCGAACAACAGGCGGCAGCCCTGGAAGAAACCGCGGCCAGCATGGAGCAAATCAGTGCAACGGTTCGGCTGAACGCCGACAATGCGCAGCAAGCCACCAATCTGACCGAAAATGCTACCTCTATCGCCAGCCGGGGTGAAACGCTGGTTGGGCAAGTGGTGCAAACCATGTCGCAGATCGATGACAGTTCGAAGAAGATTGGTGATATTACGACCATGATCAACAGCATTGCCTTCCAGACTAACATCCTTGCGCTCAACGCGGCAGTTGAGGCGGCGCGTGCCGGCGAGCAGGGCCGTGGATTTGCTGTCGTTGCCTCGGAGGTTCGTAATCTTGCGCAACGCAGTGCGAGCGCGGTTAAAGATATCGCGGCCCTTATTGAAGAATCCAGCGTTCGCGTACAAAGCGGTGTGAAACTGGTCAACGAGGCGGGGAAAACGATGCACGAGATGACGAAGGCTGTCTCTTCTGTGCAAAGTATTATTGATGAGATTGTGTCGGCCTCAGATGAACAGGCGCGCGGTATCGGTCAGGTCACTATCGCGGTTAACGAGATGGACGGCACGACACAGCAGAACGCCGCACTGGTACAGCAGATGTCCGCGGCAGCCAGTTCACTTGAAGACCAGGCTCAACAGCTGGCGCAAACGGTAGAACAGTTCCGTTGATAGCTGGCAAAACAGAAAAAAACAACCCGCGCGCTGCGGGTTGTTTTTTTAGAGGGGATTAGCCTGGATAGATACCGCGATCTTTACGTGCCATGAGAATACGTTCACAGGCGACGATATAGGCTGCGGTACGCAGAGAGCAGTCTTTCTCTTTTGCTTTTTCCCAAACGTGAACCATGGCTTCCGTCATGATCTTGTCTGAACGTTTGTTAATTTCGTCTTCGCTCCAGAAGAAGCTGGCCATATCCTGCACCCATTCGAAGTAACTGACGGTTACCCCACCGGCGTTACAGATTACGTCGGGCACCACAATCACACCGCGGTTGGCCAGAACATCATCGGCGTCCGGATAGGTCGGGCCATTAGCGCCTTCAAGCACCAGCTTACAACTCAGAATCTCCGCACGTTCACGGGTAATTTGACCTTCAAGGGCGGCAGGAATCAGAATATCCATTTCCGTGTGCCAGAAGGCATCTTTCTCAATGCTTTGCGCACCCGTAAAACCTGCAATCTGCTTATGTTCAATCTGCCATTGTGTCAGCGCATCCATATCAATACCGTCGGCATTGAACAGCGTAGCGGTATGATCCTGAATCACCACCACGCGTGCACCGGCCTGGCTGAACAACCGCGCGGCCTCACTGCCTACATTACCAAAGCCCTGCACGGCAACGCGTGCGCCTTCAATTGGAATACCTGCACGGCCTGCTACTTCACGGCCTGTGACAAATACACCGCGACCTGTGGCTTTTTCACGACCCAGAGAGCCGCCCAGGTGAATCGGTTTGCCTGTGACCACGCCGGTCACGGTGGTGCCGAGATTCATGGAATAGGTGTCCATCATCCAGGCCATGACTTTACCGTTGGTGCCCACATCCGGTGCCGGAATATCTTTCTGTGGCCCAATGATGATGCCAATTTCACTGGTATAGCGGCGTGTTAATCGCTCAAGCTCGCCTTCAGACAATTTGAACGGATCAACGCGAATGCCGCCTTTTGCGCCACCATAGGGCAGATTGACGGCGGCACATTTGATGGTCATCCAGGCTGAAAGGGCCATCACTTCATTTAAATCGACATCGGGATGATAGCGAATGCCGCCTTTACCCGGACCGCGTGACAGGTTGTGCTGAACACGATAACCCTCAAAATGGCGAATAGAGCCGTCATCCATTTGCAAAGGAATATCAACGATTAATGCACGTTTAGGATGACGTAAAGTGTCAATCCAGCGAGTGAGGTCGCCTAAATAAGGCGCAACGCGATCGATTTGTTGTAGGTAGGTGGACCAGGCTGAAGTACTACTGTCAGACGCGTAAGATAACTTATCCATACAAAACCTTTCTTATCGAAGTTATTTATTGTGTTGAACCGTGGAAACGACACGCGCTTGAGCGCGCCGACATAATTTATCACCACCAGAAAAAATTTGATGTCGACCAGACGGGGATTATCCCCATGCTATTTCGATTCCTGGTGAATAAGAGTGAATAATAACGCCCATTACCTGCCTTAAGGTCGGCTTTTTTGTGCATAAAGAATGCATAATTAATGCATAAATTAAAAATTTGACGATTTATCAGTTCTTTGAAGAGGGTCAAAAAGTTAAGGAATTGTTTCAAATGATATTGACTTTGTTGCACCAGTAAGGTGCATAAATAAAAGTAATGCGAAGCGTTGTTTCGCTAATGCGAAGAGGCGCATGAATAACACAACGTGATTTGTTTTACGCCGTCATCTATTCAATTAAGTCTCCAGCGCACCCTTTTACATTAAGCGCAGGACAGGGCGAAGGTTCTCTTCAGCTGAACTGGAATACAGGTTTTAACGTTAAAAATGAATCTCGCTGACGCGCGGTGTTGTCCAGGCTGTGCACGGTTTACGCCGGCAGTGAAGACTACGCGGTGCCTCAGCCTGTTTACAGCGATGCATACCAAACCGGCATAAATACCCGCACAGCGCACTCTTTGTTCATGCGTTAAATAATGTGTAACCTGCACATCTTGCGTTTTTAATAAAGCGGTAGGGGGTTTATGGTTCGTAAAAGAATGCCCGCGACCGTCTCTGCTGAAAAATGGCGCAATGCGCAACAACGACCGGGAAGATAAAACAGAGTGATATTGCTAATGGTGTTTTCATCCGGGTTCACTCATATGTTTAAACGGATAAAGACAACGCTATCCGCCTGTATTCAGGGATGGTTAACCAGCAACCTGGCGCTCTGTTAACGCCTCCATCAGCCTGTTTTTTCGCCCTCGGACATCAGAGACAACAGGTGGTTGACCGCTTTGGATGTATGATTACGTCGCCACGCAAAAGCAACATCCGTGAACAGGGTATTATTTTCAATTTCGCGAAAGCACACCTGTGGATTCTGAACGCAAACCATCGATTCCGGGATAAGCGCGATACCGCAACCTGCGCCCACCATGCCAAGAGAAGAACTGATTTGCGGCGCCTGCTGGAAAGATGAAGGGGTGAAACCTGCGCGTAAACAGGCACTGACGATAAGCTCATAAAGGCTGGGTGAAACGTCGCGCGGGAAAATAATTAAGGTTTCCTGTGCCAGCTCACTCAAGGCAATACAGGGATTTTGCTGCAGGCGATGCGTCGCCGGTAAGGCCAGCACCATCCGTTCGGTAGAAATAACGCGTAAATTAAAGGGCTTACTGCTTTCGCAGGGGAGACGAATAAAGGCCGCGTCCAGTAATCCTTCCTGCAGATCCTGAATAAGTAATGACATATTCTCCTCCCGCGTCATTAATTCCAGCGCGGGATAACGCCCTTTAAACCGCCGTATAATCTCAAAGACGCGAGGATTAAACGCCACCGAACTGGCAAAGCCCAGCGACATTTTGCCGCTAATTCCCCGGGCAACACCTTTCGCCTTCTCCAGCGCATGATCGGCGAGTTGAATGATTTCAATCGCATCCGTCAAAAACGTTTTTCCTGCATCCGTCAGTTCCACGCCGCGCGTCAGCCGTTTCAACAGCGGTGTACCGATTTCATGCTCCAGTCGCTGAATTTGCTGGCTCAACGGTGGCTGCGAAATGCCAAGCAGTTCGGCCGCGCGGGTGAAATGCAGCGTCTGTGCGACAGCAACAAAATAACGAAGGTGGCGCAGTTCCATATTAAAAACGTCTCAAAGTTAACAGGTTTTGCTATTGGATTCTGTCATCAAACAGGGCCACCATTATGTTAACACGGCTTAACAGTTAACCTATGAGGCATCCGATGAGCAATTTTGTAACTGATTGTTCCTGCGAGGATCAACTAAAAGATACTGTCCAGAGACTGCAGAAAAACATGCCAGCAAGCGTTATGTATCAAACCTCTCTGATGAGTGCGCTACTGAGTGGGGTTTATGATGGTGAAACCAGAATTGCGGACTTATTGCGTAAAGGCGATTTTGGCCTGGGAACCTTTAATCAGCTGGATGGCGAACTGATTGCTTTTGACAGCAACGTTTATCAACTGCGCGCCGATGGCAGTGCCCGGCCTGCTGATCCCGATCAGAAAACCCCCTTTGCGGTAATGACCTTTTTTCAGCCGCAGCATAAACATGTCTTTGAACGTGCGGTGCAACGCGATGAGCTGCATCAGCTTATTGACAGTGAAATCACGTCAGATAATCAGTTTTGTGCACTGCGTGTAAGTGGACATTTTTCCTCAGTCCAGACGCGAACCGTTCCGTGCCAGTGCCGCCCCTATCGATCGATGCCTGAAGTCCTGGGCAATCAACCCGTATTTGAATTCACCCACCGCAGCGGTGAACTCATTGGTTTCCGCACGCCGCAGTACATGCAAGGTATCAATGTTGCGGGCTATCACGAACATTTCATCACAGACGACAGAACCGGTGGCGGCCATATCCTGGATTATTTGCTGGAGCAGGGCACGCTGACCTTTGGTGCCATCAGCAAACTGGTCATCGATTTGCCAGAAAACAGCGACTTTCTTAATGCCAACCTGACGCCAGAAAACCTGGATGACGCAATCCGTTCTGTCGAAAGCTAATGACGAGGTCTGAATATGAAAACTCTCTCTGATACGAATCTCTGGACCTGCGGTGCCGACCTGGTTGTCGCACAACTTGAAGCGCAGGGCGTCAGCCATGTGTTTGGCATTCCAGGGGCAAAAATCGATAAGGTATTTGATTCTCTGCTGGATTCGACTATTCAAACAATCCCCGTGCGGCATGAAGCCAATGCGGCTTTTATGGCCGCTGCGGTGGGCCGACTGACGGGTAATGCGGGCGTGGCGCTGGTGACATCCGGTCCTGGCTGTTCAAACCTGGTTACCGGTATGGCTACCGCCACCAGTGAAGGCGATCCGGTGGTGGCCATTGGCGGCGCGGTCAAACGTTCCGACAGCGCCAAGCAGGTTCACCAGAGCCTGGATACCGTCTCCATGTTTCGCCCGGTGACAAAATATGCGGTCGAAGTGACAGATTCTTCTGCGCTGGCGGAATGCGTGTCGAACGCGTTCCGTCATGCAGAGCATGGACGCGGCGGCGGCGCATTTGTCAGCCTGCCGCAGGATATTGTTGATCAGCCGGTAACGGGTAAAGTGCTCACCAGTAAAGGCCGCATCACCTTGGGCGCGGCACCTGACATCATGATTGATGCGGTCAGCCGTGAAATCGCCAACGCGAAAAACCCGGTTATTTTACTGGGCCTGATGGCCAGCCAGCCTGAGAACAGCGAGGCGATTCACGATCTGTTAAACCGCAGCCATATTCCGGTCACCAGTACCTATCAGGCCGCAGGTGCCATTCGCCAGGAACACTTTTCCCGTTTTGCCGGTCGCGTTGGGCTTTTCAACAACCAGGCCGGTGACAAGCTGCTGCAACAGGCGGACCTGATTATTACCATCGGTTACAGCCCGGTTGAATATGAGCCAGCGATGTGGAACAGCGGTAATGCGACGTTAGTCCACATTGATGTGGTGCCCGCAGAAACGGATAACCGCTACCTGCCTGATGCGGAACTGGTCGGCAACATTGCCGAGACTCTGCGTAAACTGGCTGAACGTATCACTCATCCTTTACAACTCAGCCATGAAGCTGCAAGCGTACTGGATGATCGTCAGCAACAGCGGCAGTTACTTGCCTTGCAGGGGGCAAGCCTCAATCAGTTTGCCCTTCATCCACTGCGCATCGTTCGCGCGATGCAGGACATTATTAACAGCGATGTCAGTCTGACCGTCGATATGGGGAGCTTCCATATCTGGATTGCCCGCTATCTCTACAGTTTCCGTGCACGGCAAATCATGATCTCCAACGGACAGCAAACCATGGGCGTTGCTCTACCCTGGGCGATCGGCGCCTGGCTGGTCGATCCACAGCGCAAGGTCGTCTCGGTTTCGGGAGACGGCGGCTTCCTGCAATCAAGCATGGAGCTGGAAACCGCGGTCAGGCTGAAAGCGAATATTTTGCACATTGTCTGGGTCGATAATGCTTACAACATGGTGGCGATGCAGGAAGAGAAGAAATACCAGCGTGTTTCAGGAGTGAACTTTGGCCCAATCGACTTTAAAGCTTATGCAGAGGCATTCGGTGCAGCAGGGTTCGCGGTGAACAGTGCATCTGAACTTGAGCCAACGCTACGCAAAGCGATGGATGTGCAGGGGCCGGCTGTGGTGGCGGTGCCGGTGGATTATGCCGATAACCACTTGCTGATGGGTCAGCTACACCTCAGTCAGTTGCTTTGATTTCAATGGAAAAGGGAATAAGGAAACGATGATGAAAAAGCGAGTTGCGCTTGTTACAGGTGCGGGTCAGGGCATTGGTGAAGCCATTGCCTTACGTCTGGCTAAAGACGGTTTTGCGGTTGCAGTGGCTGATTTCAATATCGAAACCGCTTCACGGGTCGCGGAAAAGATCGAAAAAGAAGGCAGCCGTGCGCTGGCCATCAAGGTTGATGTGTCAAAACGGGAGCAGGTGTTTCATGCGGTAGAAGAAGCACGCCGCGTTTTGGGTGATTTTAACGTCATCGTCAATAACGCGGGTGTCGCACCCTCCACGCCGATTGATGAAATCACCGAAGACGTCATCGACAAGGTTTACAACGTTAACGTCAAAGGTGTGATTTGGGGCATTCAGGCGGCGGTAAAAGCGTTCGCATCGGAAGGGCACGGTGGGAAAATCATTAACGCCTGTTCTCAGGCCGGGCACGTAGGCAATCCCGAACTGGCAGTGTACAGCTCAAGCAAGTTTGCTGTTCGGGGCCTGACACAAACTGCCGCACGGGATCTGGCACCGGTGGGGATCACCGTGAATGGCTTTTGTCCTGGTATTGTTAACACGCCAATGTGGGCAGAAATTGATCGGCAAATTTCCGAAGCGGCAGGCAAACCCGTGGGTTATGGGACTCAGGAGTTTGCAAAACGCATCACGCTCGGCCGCCTGTCAGAGCCTGAGGATGTGGCGGCCTGTGTCGCCTTTCTTGCCGGCCCGGACTCTGATTACATCACCGGTCAGTCGTTACTGGTAGACGGTGGCATGGTGTTTAGCTGATCGGATAAAAGTCTGGCGCCAGTGCGCCAGACTGCCCGTAGTCCACACGAGCCTCAGCCCGAAACGCGCATTGCTGCCGTGATTTATCCTGCCATGACCACTCTGGTTACCTTTCCCATAGTTTCCTGACAATTTTAAGAGCATACCGAGCGTTTGCGGGCTTCCATCATGCGCTGAAACCGCTAAAATGATGCGCTCATTTGCCAGGGAGTCAGACAGTCATAATGCGTTATCGTAATCTTTTTGCCGCACTCGCGGTCGCCACCACATTAGCCGGATGTGCTAAACATCCTGCCGCCAATACCACTGCTGATGCTGCCGTTGCTGCCGATGATTTTACAACCGGTCCAACGCAGATTGATGTTTCACACGTCATTACGCGTGCTGATGACGGATCGCATATTTATCTGACGGTAGATGGCAAAGATGCAGGCGAACTGCCAAATGGTGAAAGCAAGATTGTTCATGTTGCTGCGGGTAAACACGAAGTCGGTGGCTATGTGCGCACCCTGTTTGGCCTGGGACGTGTGACTATCGATCCACTTGAGGTGACAACGTCACCTGATGATGTCAAAAAGGTGGCTTACACGGTGACCCGTAATAAGGCGACTTTTGTTGAACAGCCGAAACAGACTGAACAGCCGCAACCACAGCCGCAAGAGCAGGAACAGGGCTGATTCAATCTTGAGGGGCAGAGAGAGCTTAGGGCACCCAGCAGAAGCCTGATGTGTAAATGAAGACAGATAATTTCAGGTTGCTGTCGTCATCATGCTGATCGCTCAGCAACCGCTTCCAGCGCTTCTGGCCACCTCATTCTGTAACCGTTCTTATCATCTGCATCAGACCGCCCTGTGACGACGATTGTTCTTTTTTTAAAGAGAATAATCTGCTCATGTGGCGTTCCGGATAACAGAAACAGCATCAGGGATGCGTGGCTAAAGCCCCAACTCGCTGAGTGAAGGATGATCGTCCGGCCGACGGCCCTGAGGCCAGTGAAACAGTCGCTGGCTGTCGGTAATAGCTACATCGTTAATGCTGGCATAACGTTTCACCATGAAACCATTCTCATCAAATTCCCAGTTCTCATTGCCGTAGGAGCGAAACCAGTTGGCCTGGCTGTCGTGCCACTCATAGGCAAAACGCACGGCAATACGATTCGCGTGAAAGCTCCATAACTCTTTAATCAACCGATACTCGGCTTCGCGTTGCCATTTGTCTTGTAAAAATGTCACGATTTCGGCCCGGCCCGTGATGAAGGTATCTCGGTTGCGCCATGTGCTGTCGGGTGAATAGGCCAGAGAAACGCGTTCCGGATCGCGGCTGTTCCAGGCGTCTTCTGCCAGGCGAACTTTCTTTATCGCATCCTGTACATCGGTAAACGGCGGTAACGGCTGACGTTGTGCTTCCATTGTGTCTCCTGAAATCCTGACAGACTCAGCGGCACCACAAAAGCAGGGTGCCGGCTGAATAGCGGGGCTGACGAAATAGCGCCTGTTTTAGAGCGAAATGGCGTGAACCTGACAGACCGCGCGTGCCGCTTCTTTACCTTTTTTCACGAAATGCGCCGTGTAGAAATCAATGAAGTCGTCGGAAGGCTGAAAATTATGGGGCGTCAGTGAGACAGAAAATACCGGCACATTCGTTGCAAGCTGTGCCTGCATTAAGCCACTGACCACGGCCTGAGCAACAAAGTCGTGGCGGTAAATTCCACCATCTACCACCAATGCCGCACAGACGATGGCGTCAAACTGACCTGTTTGCGCCAGGCGCTGTGCCAGTAACGGCATTTCAAAGGCACCAGGCACATCCCAGGTTTTGATCGCGTAAGGCGTGCCACTGTTCTCCATTTCCTGATTAAAGCCAACCAGGGTTTGAGAAACAATGTCGCTGTGCCAGTTTGCCTTGATAAAGGCGACTCTTAACGGTTGCATAACTTACTCCAGTAAACGTGACATCCGGCTCCCGTGAAATCGCAAAACGATCGCCTTCTCCCAAATAAAAAATAAAGCTGTCTGATGAGCAGCACGACAGATTCGCTCCGCACTTCTTAATAAACCTGGCCGCCTGAGGGCGGAATGCAGGTGAAGTCACTAACGTAAGGGCGACATTATAAGCTGATGTCAATAAACCCTGCTTACCTTTAATGAGCTTTTACAGCCATCCACTGTTGCAATAGCCAGGGGCTTAGTGCAGCAAGGGGTGCTTTTGCAGCAGCCTTAACAGTGATGTCGTAACGCCCTTTTTGCGTAACGCTTTCCACTTATGTGTCTGCTTAAAAATACTACTGGATATTTAAACAGGTAATTGTATAATTATTCCACTGCCCGTTGGGTGTTGTCTGGAATGATTAGGGGGTAAAGCCCATGATGATGTCGACAGAAATCTTCAAAGCAACGGATCATGCCATTACCATGACCAGCCGTGAAATTGCCCAAATGACCGGGAACACGCACGGTGAAGTCAAACGTTTAATCAAAAGCCTTGAAACGGCGCAGCGCCTGTCCCAGCCGCTTTTAGTCAATCTCTATGAGCGCCAGGGTGAGATGCGTCAGGAGTTCTGCCTGAATAAACGCGACTCCCTGCTTGCCGTCGCCCGGCTTTCGCCCGGTTTTACTGCCGATGCGCTTGACCGTTGGCAAGCCCTGGAAGAACGCATTCATCTGCCTGACTTCACCAATCCCGCTGAAGCGGCGCGTGCCTGGGCTGAACAGTTTGAACAGCGGCGGGCCGCAGAGAAGCAGTTGGCGGAGTCAGCACCTAAAGCCGCTTTTTTTGACGACTTTGTTAACGTCGAAACCTCTCTGGGTTTTCGCCAGCTGTGTAAAATGCTGAAAGCCAAAGAGGCTGATTTCCGTCAGTTCCTGCTGGAGCGTAATATCATGTTCCGTGACAAGGGAACCCTGACGCCTCAACATTATCATCTTCAGGCGGGTTACTTTACGCTGCATTCAGGCACGGCGGATAATCAGCATGCTTTCTCTCAGGCGCGTTTTACTGCTAAAGGCGTCAGGTGGATTGCCCACCTGTGGGCCGGGCATCTGTCGACACAAACCAAAGGTGCGGCGGCTTAGCACTTGCCGGTACAGGCCGCCAACTAAGCGGCCTGCTCCGGCAGGCTGTTTACCAGCCCTTAATAGCATCACCTTTGTAGACTTCTTCAGCCTTAGCCGCGACTTCTGGAGACTGTAAAGCAGACTTCAGCTTTTGAATCTTATCGCTGTCTTTATTGTCCTGGCGTGATACCAGCGCATTGACGTAAGGCGATGAGGCGCTCTCCATAAACAATCCGTCGCGATGGGCTGACAGGCCCGCCTGAGCAGAGAAGTTGGTATTGATAATTGAAAGTGTGACGTTCGGGTCGTCGAGAGTACGGGTTAACTGCGGCGTATCAACTTCAACCAGCTTCAGGTGCTTAGGGTTCTCGGTAATATCCAGCGAGGTGGGCAAGTAACCAACGCCCTCTTTGAGCTTAATCAAGCCCTGCGCCTGCAACAGCAGCAGACTGCGGCCCAGCGTCGTGGCTTCATTAGAAAGGGTAATGGTATCGCCATCTTTAAGTTCACTGATGTTTTTAATTTTGTGAGAATAAGCAGCGATAGGGAAGACAAAGGTTTTACCTACGACGGCAAATTTGTAGCCACGCTCTTTGGATTGTTCTTCAAGATAAGGAAGACTCTGAAACGCGTTGGCATCCACTTCTTTATTATTGAGCGCTTCGTTTGGCAGCACGTAATCGTTGAAGTTAAGGACTTCAACATCCAGCTGATACTTGTCTTTAGCAATTTTCTGTACTTCCTGCCAGATCGCTTCATCGGGACCGGTGTTTATCGCGACTTTAACTTTATGATCATTATCAGGTGAACAGGCGGACAATAATAATACCGAACTGGCGATTAGCGCCGTAAATAAACCTTTCATTAGTAGCTATTCCCATCAGTAAAAGATGTCAAAAGCCTAATACAAATTCTCAGCCTTGCGTACTGACGTGGAGATATAAGATATAACCATTAGTGCCTGATTTGTTTAAAAAATCACCACAGGATAATCCATGACTCAACGACCTCTGCATGAAAACAATCCATTATGAAGTCAGGCCGCACCACGCTGAATAATCAGCTACGTTTAAACACGTCACTCATTTCGGCATCGCCGACTCGCTGTCAGGAGCAAACATGTCAGGGAATCATCCCGATAAATCATCAGATTCAGAAATCGTCGCCGTGCAGGTATTAAAAAGCAGTCAGGCGTGGAACGGTCAGCGTATTGAAGCCTATCCGCAAGGAGAGCCCGAACTGACGGTGATGCGCCTGACCCTTCCGGCCCATACCTCATTGCCGTGGCATACACATCCCATGCCGAATGCGTGCTTTATCTTGTCAGGCACGCTTGTGGTTGAGGATAAAGAAACGGGTGAACAGCAAACCTTTCAGGCTGGCGAAGCGTTAAATGAAACGGTGAACAGCGCACATCGCGGCTTTACGCTGAACACGCCTGCCGAGCTGGTGATTACCTATGCGGGGGTGAAAGGGATGGAGCTGACCGACCCGCTTCCCGGCGAACCTGAAGAATTTTAACGGGAAGAGCTATGCCGTTGTCGGAGAGCACTGGCAGCGCGGTGCCGCCCAACCATAAGGTGAGCAAGGCCGTGGCATCCTGCGGGGAGCAGGCTATGTCGATGATGCCATTCAGGGTAATGACGGATAAAAAAACCAGCCGATAAAGGCTGGTTTATGTTGTTATGCGACATACTTCAGGCTTTCAGCGATGCGCCCCCGCAGATAACCAGTTCCTGACCGGTAACAGGCGCGGCAAGTTCGCTGAGTAAATAACCCACCAGCGAGGCCACTTCTTCTGGCCGGATTAAGCGACCAATCGGGGGCACTATAGGTGCCGAAGCGGCGCGCTCAGGTTTGGTGAGCATCGGCGTTTCTGTTGCGCCAGGCGCGACGACGTTAACGGTAATGTTGCGCGGTGCCAGCTCCATTCCCCAGGAGCGGACCATACCGACCAGCGCCGCTTTGGTTGCGGCATATTGCGAACGGTTAGCGGCACCCCGGGAGGTGCGGCTACCTATAATGACGATCCGGCTGCCAGACTGCATCGTTGGCGCAAAGTGATTGACCAGGACTTCCGCCGCGTGAACGTGCAACGACCACAGGCGCGCGCTGGCCGCGCCATCCAGTTCACCCAAGGGTGCGGCCACTATCATCCCTGCGGCATGTATCAGCGCATCCGGCGTATCAAGATGGCTGATAGCCGATTTAAGCTGTTCGGCGTCCGTTAAATCAACGGCAATCCAGTCAAGGTTCGGTGATGTCATCTCACCTTGCGTTCTGCTCAGGCCGGTCACTTTCCAGCCATGACTCAGCAGGTGCTGTGTGATGGCTTTGCCGATTCCGGAGCTGTATCCAGTGACGATAGCGTGACGCATCTCAGCCTCCCAACATAGATTTTGGTACTTTAAATACCGCTTTGCTGACCGTCATCGGTTCGTTTACCGCACACAATGCCTGATGCGGTTCACCGGGCAGGAATACCGCAAAATCTCCTTTTTTTAGCACAATGCTCACCGGCAAATCGCTTCGGTTGGTGATAAACAGATCGGGTTTTTTCTCTTCATCCCGGGTATCGGCGACCGACTGCATTCCCGCGTTGATCATCTCTTCCCCTTCCAGCATCACCTGAATATCAGCCCAAAGATGGTGATATTCCGTATGTCGTAATGCCGCATCCTGAGTGCTGGCCTGCTGGATATTACAAAACCACTCAGCCTTTTCCGGTTGCCACTTACCGATGTCTTTTGCTGCTAATGCCTCAAGTGAGCATTCGGGTAACTGGAGTAGGGCTAACAGTTTATCCGGTAACCCTGCCATTGGCAGGGCGTTCAGGTTTCCAATCATCATCTGACTATTCCTTCACCCAGTCTGGCGTGACGCGAGCATATTTGATCGCCTGACGGAAATACGTATAAGCGATATGCAATGTGCCTTCAGCATCCTGTTTGATACTTGGATAGGAAAACTCACGGTTAAGCTTTTCCTGCGAGTTATTGGTCATGCAGTAACCATCGCCCTCATCCAGATTTTTCTGCCATGGCCAGCTCTTGCCGCCATCAGCCGAAATAGCCAGGGTCATGGGCGCGCGTGGTGCCCCCCAAAATGCGGCACGGCCGGTGGTTTCTGGCTCTTTTCTGCCATCACCATCATCGATCTCATCATACAAAGAGGCACGACGTTCCGTGGCTCCGGCCGCGCTCATATTGTTAAACACCAGGGCCAGTTCGCCGCTTTGAAGCGTTGTCACCTGAATTGAGGAGTTGTTGTTAGGCAGAACGGTGGCTTCAGGCGCTGACCAGGTTTCACCGCCGTCGGTTGAGCGGCTGAGATAGATATTATCTGCCCAGCGACTGCGATAAAGGGCAACAAGCGAGCCGTCCTGTAAGGCGGTGATGTTCATGTGCACGCAACCCAGGCTGTCCGGCACCACCACATCCCGCCAGCTTTTGCCCTGATCGGACGAAATTTTCACCGCGCTGATATCATCATTACCAACCCACTTTTCGCCCGGCTGAGTGCGGCAGTAGAAGACGGGCAGTAACCAGTTACCATTCTCCAGCACAGTGATAGGCTGACGGATGAACGTTCCCGGCTTCTCTAACAGGGTGTCAATCGGCCCCCAGGTTTTACCCAGATCGCGAGACTGGCGGTATCTGACAATCGCGGTATCCTGATTGCCGGATACCTGCGCTGTCCATAACAGCCACAGCACATTATCGGGCGCGAGAAACAGCACAGGGTTCTGCTCAGAACGCGTTGGATCGTCAGACAGTTTTACCGCCTCGCTCCAGGTCTCACTTCCCGCCGGCAAGCGCGAGCACCAGACGGAGATATCAGCAATCCCTTCCTGCGTGCCGCCGAACCAGACACAGAGCAGGGAACCATCGTGAAGCGGCAAAATATTTGCCGCGTGGTTTTGCGGGCACGACGAAGGCAACATTGCCGTCAGCACTCGGCTATCTTTTTCCCATGGCTTCACATGGCCATCACGAATTACGGTTACAGTCATTTTATTCTCCTTTGCTTGCTGCAGTTTTTGCGTCTTCAGCGGCTTGGGTTCTGGCTTTACTTGGGATCATATGATCAATAGCCATGATTAACGCAGGGGTCAGGAGCGCGATATACATGTTGTTAATACCAAACGGATCCCCTAACAGATACCAGATGGAGGTGACAACACAGGCGCCAATCAGTCCCGCGTTTGCGCCACGGGTACTTCTGTAAAATGGCGCGTAGAAAGCAATCACCGCGACAACGGTAATAGACAGACGAATAGCACGTGTAAAGAAAGAGAGCTTCAGGACTTCCGGTACGAACAGAACAAAAATCAGCGGCAGGAAGCCAATTAACAGCGATAACCAGCGGGTGGTTTTAAATTCCTGCTCAGGTGACGGCTTGAAGTAAGGCACATAAAAATCTTTCACCACCAGTGAGGCAATCGCCAGGGCTACAGTACTGACGCTGACAAAGATGGAGGCAACCAGCGAGGTCGTCACCAGACCGGCCAGCCACGGGTTCATGTCCTGCAGGAACACGGGCATTGCATACAGGCTGTTAATGTCGGGATGCAGATACTTAGCGGCAACGCCAATCACCGCAATCGCCAGGGCAATCGGCATACAGAACAGGAAAGCAATCCAGGTTGAACGCTGCGCAGACTTAACATCTTTGGTTGAGGAGATGGCCTGAATCACAAACTGCGTGCAGAAAATCGAACCAATGGTACCGATGAGCCAGGCAAAGATTGTTGACGCACCAATATTCCCGTCCCAGGTCCAGTAATAAGCGGGCATTTCGTCGATCATTGGCTTGAGGCCGCCCGTTTGCGACAGGGCAAACCATAAAATGGCCAGCACACCAAAATACTTTAATCCGCTGTGCAGCATGGTGACCCAGGCAATCCCTTTCAAACCACCAAACGCAAAATAGAAGGTACTGACCACGGCCGTAATAAATGCGGCAACTGGTAAGGTGACGTGTAATACCGTCGCGATAGCAGCGGCACCACTCACATAATTTCCCACATTGACCAGGAGCAGAGCATAAATCATGATCAGTGAAATGATATTTTTAGTACTGTTACCGTATTTTTCAGCGATAGCACCTGAAATGGTAATCTTGCCGGTATTATAAATACGTTTTACCAGGAGCATACCAAATAACGGGAAACCAATTGCGGCACCAATAACAGACCATGACGCGGCGATACCGCCTTCGAAAGCGGCCTGAGCAGTCCCAATAGTGGATTTTGCGCCTATATATTCTGACATCAGCAGAATACCAACGATAAAGGCTGGCATGGCTCTGGAGCCTTCCATAAAATCGCCAGAGTTTTTACTGCGTAATCGGAATGTCAGCCAGGTGGTAAAGACAATATAAGCCACCACAATGCCAATAATTATCAGGGTGTCCTGAGCGTTGAAAGTTTTCATTATAGCCTCAGATATAACAAGATAAATTCGGGGAGCAGGGTGTACTCCCTGTATTTACGATTTATTACTTCTTATTATCACTTCAGGTAGAGGTTGATGATTCTGCGGATTTCATCTTCCTGAGCGGCATCAAAATGAATCGCATAACGACTTTCGCCCACGTTATGACCCAGAATCTGCAACGCTTTTTTTACCGCTGCAGGTGAAAAGGCCACTTTATAAAGGTCGGTGCGTAAACCCGTTACCTGCTCTTGTGCCAATCGCGATCCGTCGATATCTCCGGCGTGGAACCGGGACCAGATATCATTTATTTGACGGGGCGCAACGTTAGCCAGACCTGAAATGCAGGCTGAACAGCCGTCTACATAACCCTGATGGATAAGCGAATCCGGCCCGTTCAGGACAGCAAAGTCTTTGCTATCCTTCACCGCATCCAGATATCCACTCAGGCTTTCGTAGCTTCCCGCACTGTCTTTTACGCCAATAATATTGGGGTGCTCAGCCAGTATGCGGGCCGTTTCTGGCGCAATGGTATTGCCCGTTCTGGCCGGAATGTTGTACAAAAAAACCGGGACGGAAAGGGCATCGGCGATAGCCGTATAATGGTTAATCAGTTCGCGTTGATTGAGGGGAACAAAGTAAGGCGTAATAACCGAAACCGCGTCTACGCCCAGTTTCTCAATTTGTTTACCTAAGCGAATGGTTTCACGGGTAGAGATCTCACCAATATGTGCAACGACGTTTCCGCGTCCTGATACTTCATCGACACAGGTTTCAGTCACAGTGAGTTTCTCTTTTTCATTCAGAACAAAAAACTCACCGTTAGTGCCGCCGCAGAAAATCCCATTGCCCGCATTCAGTTGACGAATCACCTGACGTTTAAGCTCATCAAGATTAAGCTCACCTTCTTTGTCAAAAGGGGTAACAATCGCTGTTAGCACACCTTCAATTTTTTTACTCATTGCCCACTCCTTTTAAATTAAACCGTTGGGAAAAGCGTCCGGTAAATCGCAGCCACATCCTGATGGCTGACCACGCAAGGCGCATTGTTCATCAACCGCTTCACATTCAGAGCCGCTTCGCTAAGGGAATCAATGTCATCTGAAGGCACACCTAAGGCTTCCAGGTTATCCGGCAGGTTGAGTCGTTTAACTAATTTGGCGAGATAGTCGACCAGCGCATGGGATTTCTCTTCCTGGCTTAGCGTGGTATCGGCATCCGGAATCAGGTCCCAAACGTTGGCAAATTTTTCCACGGCAAACGGGCGCACGACTTTCATGCAGGGTGCCAGCAGAATGGCGTTGGCGACACCGTGAGGCAGATGCCAGGTCCCGCCCAGCGGATAAGAAAGCGCATGCACAAGGTGAGTGCCGGCATGGGCAATCGCCGCGCCGCCATAATAAGAAGCCCACAGCATCTCCAGCCTGGCGTTCAGGTTATGCGGCTCATTAACGGATGTTTCGAGATTACGGAATAATTTATGCAGACCCATTAACGCCACGTTGTCGCCCACAGGGTTAGAAATGGTGGCGGTGTAGCATTCAAGTAAATGGCACAACGCATCAATGCCCGTTGAAGAGGCGATGTGCGCCGGCATGCTGGTTGTCAGTTCGGGTAGCAGGGCAACATAATCGGGCAGCATCACAGGAGAAATAATGCCCACTTTGGTATTTTTCTCTGGAATAGCCAGAATCGCATTGGGTGTCGATTCCGATCCGGTGCCCGCAGTAGAAGGAATGAGCAGCGAGGGCAAACGGGCTTCGATTTTCTGACCGTCCAGCAGCGCCTTAAGCGACGGGCTGGAAGCATGGCATAAAACAGAGAGGAGCTTCGCCACATCTAAAACGCTTCCGCCGCCAATGCCCACTACCAAATCATAGGTTTTGCCTGCCGCGCGCGACAGCACGGCCTCAACATCGGTATGCGTTGGCTCAGCGGGAACATCATCAATGAGTTCAACATGACGGTCATCCTGGCCCAGTAGTGCCAGAATTTGCTGAGTCGCGGACAAATTCACAATGTTCTTGTCTGTCAAAACCAGCAGTCGGTTACGGCCCACCACGACTGGCGTGAGTGCGTTTATCGCGTTGGAACCGCTTAAGATTGTACTGTTAATTAATGCCACGTTTTTCTCCCCGTTTTTGACTGAAATTCTTCATGCTGCTGTAGCGCATTCACTCAGTGACTAAATTTATAAATAAAATGAGGCTTTATTAAATTGATCTTGCTCACATATAATCGATTGTGATTGAATATAATCAAACGAAAGATGAGTAGCATTGGAGATCCAATGACGGTGCAGGCGGGTAATCAAAAAAAATGCATTGTGCTGGCCGATGATTTCACCGGCGCGAATGATGCCGGTGTTTCGCTGGCTGAGGCAGGCATGGTCGTGGATGTCATTTTCCAACAGCCCTATCTGAGTAAGGCTCAGGCGATTGTGCTGAACAGCGACAGCAGGGCGTATTCAGCGAGCGATGCCGCACAGCAAGTCACAAACCACATGACTGCACTTTTGGCAGACCAACCCGGTATGACCGTGGAGTGGTTTATCAAAAAGATCGATTCGACGATGCGAGGTAATCCCGGAGCCGAAACAGAGGCAGTGTTGCAGGCAACCGGCATCAATCTGGCGGTCATTGCGCCTGCGTTTCCGGCAGCAGGACGAACAACGCAAAACGGTGAATGTCTGGTTTCCGGCAAGTTGCTCACCGCGACGGAATTTGCCAGCGATCCAAAAACCCCGATCGTGAGTGCAGATATCAGTGACATTGTGCAAAAACAGAGTGGCATTAGCTGCATTAACGTCAGGTGCAGCGATCTTGCCCGGCACGCGCAAGAGGTGCGCGAAGGAATGACCGCCCTCATCGTTGATGCAAAAACTGATGCTGAGTTGGATCACATCGTAGAAATATGTGCATCGTTACGGCCAAAGCCGTTGCTGGTAGGCTCAGCTGGGCTGTGTGATGCTTTTGCTCGCTATTTTACGTCAGCCAAAAAGTACCCAGGTCTGTTTGCTGTGGTGGGTTCAATGAGTGAAGTCGCTCAAAGACAACTGGCGCTAGCCGCAGAACATCCGCGAGTTGAACACGTCTATATCGATACCGCTGAACTGCTGGAGAAAGGTAGCGATCGTTTCAGAGAGGCCATTACCTGCATTCTTCGTCATGGCTCACATTGTCTGGTTCATACCTGCTGTGACAGTGGCGACAGGCAACATATACAGAGGCTGTGTGAACAACGTGGCATTACCCGTAAGCAACTGGGTGAAAAAATCAGTTTTCTGCTTGGAGAACTGGTCCATTCGGTCATGCGCATCACGCCACCAAAAGCACTGTATCTCTCCGGTGGTGACGTCGCGACTGCAACCGCAACCGCATTGGGCGCAACAGGATTCAGAATTCGGGGCAGGGCTGCAGGTTGTGTTCCCTACGGGCACTTACTTGGCTGTGACTGGAATCAGACTGTATTTACTAAAGCCGGTGCTTTCGGTGATGAAACCACCCTCTTAAAAATTTTGAGTTTCGTTGAGGAGAAAACAGGTGACTAATACTGTTGCTATAACAATGGGCGATCCTGCAGGGATCGGTCCTGAAATCATTATCAAGGCTTTAGCCGAAGGGCCATTGAATGGCTCACCCGCGGTGGTTATCGGCTGCGCACAGACTTTCCGCCGTATACTGGCAATGAATATCACACCTCAGGTTGAACTCAGAGTTATTGAGCAGGTGGATCAGGCACAGTTCGCGCCGGGCATCATTCACATTATTGATGAGAAAGTTGCCCATCCGGAGGCGTTGCAGTGTGGCGTGGTTCAACCCGAAGCCGGTGATGTGGCCTATCGGTGCATCAAGCGAGCAACCGAAATGGCGATGCGTGGCCAGGTCAAAGCGATTGCTACCGCGCCACTGAATAAGGAAGCGCTGCACCTTGCAGGACATCATTATCCCGGCCACACCGAGTTACTCGCGATGTTGACGGACACCAAAGATTATTCGATGGTGCTGTACACCGATAAGCTGAAGGTTATCCACGTCACCACGCATATTTCGCTGCGTAAGTTCCTGGATACGCTCAGTCAGGAACGGGTGGAAACGGTCATCAGAATCGCCGATACCTTTTTACGCCGGGTTGGCTTCACCCAGCCGCGTATTGCGGTTGCAGGCGTAAACCCACACGCTGGCGAAAATGGTCTGTTTGGTGATGAAGAGATTCGAATCCTGACGCCGGCTATAGACGCGATGAAAGCGCAGGGCATTGATGTTTATGGCCCTTGTCCGCCGGACACCGTATTTATGCAGTGTAATGAAGGTATGTATGACATCGTTGTCGCGATGTATCACGATCAGGGACATATCCCACTTAAGCTCCTCGGTTTTTACGACGGTGTGAATATCACGGCAGGATTGCCTTTCCTGCGCACCTCAGCCGATCACGGCACCGCATTCAATATTGCCTGGACAGGCAAGGCGAATCCCGAGAGCATGGCGATATCAATCGATATGGCGATGAAAATTACCCGAGAATAAATAACGTATCGGGTGTTAATACGTTCTGGTCACTCAGGCGATGGTCATACATCGCCTTTTTTTCGTGATTATATTAGTGATTTCTGTAGCCAGCATTGCCACAAAACTGTTATCTCAACAGGTGACACTGATACACTTATTAAACTATTTCAAACGTGCATAAAAGCCTGCATTCCTTCTACTATTCTAATCACTCTCCTCGCTAACGTCCTAATCAGGCGCGGGTCTTAACGCCAGGATCTACGACGAGCAGGATTATTTGGTTTTACTGTAATTAACTAAATACCTTCTGTTAATCACACTATTATGTACATTTAAGTTTACGAATTTTTCCCGATTGATGTGATAGCGTAATTTTTTAAGTGATCGCCGTCTCAGGATTTTCTAAATAAAAGTATCCCGTAGAGTACAAAGATAAAGGATGGAAAGATAAGTTTTCATTTTAATTGTTACAATCGACTCTTCTGCCATGACATAGCGTGTTTGTACCTTCCCAACTTATTGAATAATGGTCTTTAAAATTCATCAGCTGTAGCGTAATAACCATTTTACGTTTTAAACCTGAACAGAAAGACCGCAATATGGGCACGACTGTTTTCATTGAATGATAAATACCGCATGATGGCCTGGTATTATTTCTGCCTCACGGGTGAGGTTGTTGTTACATATTCCCATGCAATGTCTTTATGCATCAGGTGCATTCGCCTTGCATTTTTACATTCATGAAATGGATAACTGGAGAAATAAAGATGAACTATCCTGCCGAGCCTTTCCGCATTAAAAGTGTTGAAACCGTATCAATGATCCCGCGCGAAGCGCGTATTAAGAAAATGCAAGCCGCGGGCTATAACACGTTTTTACTGAATTCAAAAGATATCTATATCGACCTGCTGACAGACAGCGGTACCAATGCCATGAGTGACAAGCAGTGGGCAGGGATGATGACAGGTGATGAAGCTTATGCAGGCAGTGAGAACTTCTACCACCTCGAAAGGACAGTTAAGGAGCTGTTTGGTTTTAAACATATTGTTCCCACGCATCAAGGGCGCGGAGCAGAGAACCTGCTCTCGCAGCTGGCCATTAAGCCCGGTCAATATGTTGCGGGGAATATGTATTTTACAACGACCCGATTCCATCAGGAAAAAAACGGCGCAACCTTTGTGGATATTGTTCGTGACGAAGCGCACGACGCCGGCCTGAAGGTGCCTTTCAAAGGCGATATTGACCTCAATAAATTAGCCAAACTCATCGAAGAAAAGGGCGCGGATAACATTGCCTATATCTGCCTGGCGGTCACCGTGAACCTGGCAGGCGGTCAGCCCGTTTCAATGGCAAATATGCGTGCCGTACATGAAATGACCCGTCAATATGGCATTAAGATTTTCTACGATGCGACACGCTGCGTTGAAAATGCCTATTTCATTAAAGAGCAGGAAGCAGGATACGAGAACACCAGCATCAAAGATATCGTTCATGAAATGTTCAGCTATGCCGATGGCTGCACCATGAGTGGCAAAAAAGACTGTCTGGTGAATATCGGCGGCTTCCTGTGCATGAACGATGACGAGATGTTCCAGGCCGCGAAAGAGCTGGTTGTGGTTTATGAGGGGATGCCGTCATATGGCGGATTGGCCGGTCGTGATATGGAAGCCATGGCTATTGGGTTGCGTGAAGCCATGCAGTATGAATACATTGAACATCGCGTGAAACAGGTGCGCTATCTGGGAGATAAGCTCCGTAATGCCGGTGTACCTATTGTCGAACCGACGGGTGGACATGCTGTATTTCTTGATGCCCGTCGTTTTTGCCCCCATCTGACGCAGGATCAGTTTCCGGCACAGAGTCTGGCAGCCAGCATTTATATGGAAACCGGCGTGCGTAGCATGGAACGTGGCATCGTTTCCGCCGGGCGCAGTAAAGAAACGGGGGAAAACCACCGCCCCAAACTGGAGACAGTACGCCTGGCTATTCCACGCCGTGTTTACACCTACGCACACATGGATGTTGTTGCTGATGGCATCATTAAACTGTATCAACACAAAGACGATATTCGCGGTCTGAGGTTTGTTTATGAACCCAAACAGCTCCGTTTCTTTACTGCCCGCTTTGATTATATTTAATACGATTCAGGCCCCCTGACAGGGGCCTGTTTTTTATAAACAGGATTTTATTTCGGACCTGCCTTAATGACAGGTCAGCTGTTAACAGTTTAGTATCCACATCATCAAGAATGACGCCAAAATGATAATAAAGAGTCAACAGGAGCATTTTTTCATGGATATTAATAAAACAACACCCGGTTTGCTCAGTGGAACAATGCTTATCATTGCCACCGTTATCGGTGGAGGAATGTTCTCTCTTCCTGTTGCTATGGCTGGCGTATGGTTTCCGGGAGCATCGGTTATTTTAATCGTTGTGGCGGTAATGATGCTGTTAACCGGTTTAATGCTGGTCGAGGTTAACCTCCATTATGGTGGTGGCGCGAGTTTTAACACCTTCACCAAGGACTTATTAGGTCATAAATGGAATGGGGTCGTCGGTATTGCATTCGGGTTTGTATTATATATTTTAACTTATGCTTATATTTCTGGCTCCTCTGCCGTCCTGTCCCAGACAGTGGAAAAATATAGCGACTTTCATCTTCCGGCCCGGTTATCGGTGGTTATCATTAGTCTGCTGGTCGGGGGCATCGCCTGGTACAGTTCTCTTTTAGTTGGTCGTATCACAACGGTGCTCATTATCGGTAAGTTTCTGGCGTTTTTTGCTACTTTTTCCGGTCTGGTATGGCATGTCGACGGGGCCAAACTGATCGACAGTCCCGCGCTGGCCCTGCCTGATACGCAATACCTGCCTTATGTCTTAATGACCCTGCCTTTCTGTATTATTTCTTACGGTTTCCACGGTAACGTACCTAGCCTGGTGAAGTTATATGGCACACAAGGCGTTAAGAATATCACGCGTTCGATTTTTATCGGCTCCGCTTTCGCACTGCTGCTTTATCTGTTCTGGTTAGCCGTCACAATGGGAAATATCCGTCGCGCCGACTTTCCACCCATTATTGCCAAAGGGGGAAATATTGACGTCTTCGTGGACGCCCTGAGTGGGTTATTTACCCATCAGTATATGGATATTATTCTCACCTTCTTTGGTAACTTTGCCGTAGCCAGTTCATTGTTAGCCGCGACGCTTGGACTTTTTGATTATATTGCCGATCTGTTTCATTTTTCTGACGACCGTCCAGGCAGGTTAAAGACCGCACTGGTCACTTATTTTCCTCCTGCGGCCGTGTGTTTCTTCCTTCCTGATGGCTTTATACGCGCAATTGGCTATGCCGGGCTGGCATTTACCATCTGGAGTGTCATCCTTCCCCCTTTTCTGGTCAAAGCGGCCCGTAAGCGTTTTCCAACCGCAGCTTATACAGCGCCCTGTAATTACCTGGTTCTTAATCTGGTGATAGCCGCAGGCAGCCTCGTCTACCTGACGGTCATCCTTGATGTCTTGCGATGGCTACCTTCGTTTGGCTAAGTAAGACGTGCGGGAAACAGGCGCCTGGCCGGGCAAAGCCTTAGCCGGTCATGGATGCCGAACAGGCGTGCGGGGGATCTTATTGTCATCCTGTACCGCGAACGCGGTCCGTTTAATCTGCTGCCCTTTGCCGGGTGCGGAGTGACAAACGGCAACGAGAGGACGTTAACGCGATGTTTTTGACACTGCTCAGTCTTCAGCGACCACTCATCTCAGTTACCGTTTGGCGGAAGCTCAGGGTGATGGTGCTGAGAAAGCTCAGACTGCGTCGGCGGCTAAAGCGTAAACAGCGTCATCGACAGAATTGTGATAACAGATAGCAGGGTGAGCGCGTGACACTTTGCGGCTGTATCAACGACGTTGAACGGAATCTTGCCTGAATCTCCAGAAACTCATCTCTTCACCACCGCATCGACATGCCAGGTTAGAGTCGTATGAACCAGGGGCTGTAACAAAAAATGCCCTCAGACAGAGCAATCCGAGGGCCAGAAAAGGTCAGGATAATGTCGATAGTTTTGCTGCCTTATTGTTATTTTTTACCTGTTCAGCGTAAAGGAAATTTTCGAGTTCATAAAAATTCATGGTTCTTAAGGAAGTGGGACTAATATCTTTACAGGGTAGGAGCCGGGTATCCCCCGCGTTATTGACAAATACGAGGTAAGGGTTTGTCCCTTGCATATCAATCACTGAATTCAATTTCCACATGATGTCCTCCTGGGTTCATGGATGTCATGAACGCAGGTAAAATTATGCGTCGTAACCCGATGACGCATTGAGGAATCAGTGCTACCTGATGCTATTGATGTCTCAAAAAAACAATAAAATTAAAAAATGTGACATACATCCACGCCATAAAAATTTAACAATATGAAGTTAATAATTTAGCGGAGTAAGTAATTAACATTCTAATGCACGGCTTGTCCCTGAATCAGCGTTCTCAGACGCAATGTTAATTTAATGTGTCCTCTTCGCCAATTGTGGCTGTACTTTATCATCTGTTAACTTCCCTGGGCAGAATGCATCTTACTCCGAAAGGATTTACCCGACCGAAAAAGGGTGATCGAAAAGCGCCTCCTGCTAAAAAGTAAATATTAATGTAATCGCCTGAATAGGGTCAGCTTAACCCATCATTTAGCCCTGTTAACTTATTTTGATTGATAAAAACGATGCGAAAGGTGTGACCTCAATTTGTTCGGCGCATATCACCATTTATTCGTTGCATCTGGTATGGTAGTGGGCGCATGTGTTGAGGCGGTAATTATTATGATCCAGATTATGGCTGGGCGCATATCAACGCACTTCCCATGCCGTTCCTGAGTGAATTATTTAACACATTCCATTAACTTTAATAATAACGCATTTTAACTATGTTGCTAAGTCAGGAAATTACACATCTATTCAACAGAAAAATAACCAGTAATTAATCCAGTTCAAATTATTAATTAACAGAGAGATTACAATGCCAAATAAATTACGCCGGGCTAACGCCACCGTTCCCCAATGGGATCGTCATAAACTGATTCCGCGAATCGTGCATCTCGGATGTGGTGCCTTCCACCGTGCTCACCAGGCCGTCTATGCGGATATCCTTGCTGCCGAACAGGGTAGTGACTGGGGCTATATCGAAGTCAATTTGATAGGGGGAGAACAGCAGATTGCCGACCTTAAGCGTCAGGACTTTCTTTATACCGTGGCGGAGATGTCCTCGAATGCATGGACAGGAAGGGTTGTGGGCGTCGTCAGGCAAGCACTGCACGCGCAGGTTGATGGCATTGAAGCCGTACTTGACGCAATGTGTCAGCCACAGATCGCCATTGTGTCGTTAACCATCACCGAAAAAGGCTACTGCCATTCGCCAGCTAGCGGTGAATTGATGTTTGATCATCCCCTCATCCTGTCTGATTTACAGCAGCCCCATCAACCGCTTTCCGCACCCGGCATCATCGTCGAGGCGTTGGCCCGTCGCAAAGCGGCGGGACTGCCTGCATTCAGCGTCATGTCGTGCGATAACATTCCTGAGAATGGTCGGGTGATCAACAACGTGGTTTGCGCCTATGCCCGGAAAAGAGCGCCCGAACTGGCAAGCTGGATCGAACAGCACGTCACGTTTCCTTCCACTATGGTGGATCGTATTGTGCCCGCGGTGACACAGGAAAGTTTGCAAAAAATCGCGCAGGTGATTGGCGTTGAGGATCCGGTGGCGGTAGCCTGTGAGCCCTTCAGGCAGTGGGTAATAGAGGATAACTTTGTCGCAGGCCGGCCGGCGTGGGAAAAGGCCGGGGCAGAATTAGTTAAGGACGTTGTGCCTTATGAAGAAATGAAGTTACGTATGCTGAACGGCAGTCATTCATTTCTGGCGTATTTGGGTTATCTGGCAGGCTATGAACATATTTGTGACTGTATGCAAGATCAACATTTTCGCCTTGCGGCCCGGACATTGATGCTGGAAGAACAGGCACCCACGCTAAACGTGCACGGCGTTGATCTTGCCCGTTACGCTGACCTGCTGATTGAGCGCTATGATAATCACGCCCTGAAGCACCGCACCTGGCAGATTGCCATGGACGGTAGCCAAAAACTGCCTCAGCGCTGGCTTGACTCCGTTCGCTGGCATCTCAGGAACGAAAGTGATTTTGACCTGCTTGCCCTGGGAATTGCTGGTTGGATACGCTATGTCTCAGGCGTCGATGAGCAGGGAAAAGCCATTGACGTGAGCGATCCGCTCCTGCCGGTTTTAAAAGCGGCCGTAGAATCCAGTGCCGAAGGCGAGCCGAGAGTCAAAGCGTTATTAAATCTGGACGCCATTTTTGGTGAGGCGCTGCCAAATAATGCGTACTTTGTGAAGCAGATAACCGCTGCCTATCTGCTTCTGCTGGATAAAGGGGCGAAAGAGGCGGTAGCCATGTCGGTTACGCAGCGTTGTTCAGGCTAAATTGCCCCTCTGCCAGGCAGGCCACGTTGAGTGGCTTGCCTGTGCGTCAAAGCGTGCTGTTCGGATCGGTAGATGTATCAGTTACTGCGCCAGTTTCTGGCTTGAGTTCACGGGTAAACCAGTTCACAACCTCATCGATCACGGCAGGCTGATACCAAACCAGGTCACCATGCTCTGCACCTTTTACGACGACGTAGTCTACCTTCTCGCCCGCCTTTTTAAGGGCGTCAAATAACTGTGCACTTTGATGGGGCGATACCAGCGAATCGTTATCGCCGTGCATAATCAGGAAGGGCGGTTTAGGGTTACTTAAATGCCCCATCGGGCTGGCGTGACGTGCTTTAGTCGTATCGTCCATGATACTTGCGCCAGCAAAGTCACGGAAAGCCGCGCCATGCACCAGCAGCGCCTCGGTCACGGCGGGAGACTGATGAACCTTTTGAATGTCATCGGCGTACCCTTCGCCAATATTCAGGAGATCGGATATACCGTATAAGGTTGCGACCGCCTGGACATCGGAGGATTTATCGGTGAAATCGCCGCGATCGAATGACGTTTCCCCCTGGGTGGTGCCGAGCATTTGTGCCAGCCAACCGCCTGCCGAGTCGCCTAAAACACCAATGCGTTCAGGGTCAATGCCGTAATCCTCAGCATGCTGTCGCAGGTAGCGGACCGCCGCTTTACCATCCACCACCGGCGCCGGGAAGGTATCAGGTACGACCCGATACTCTGCGGCCGCCACAACAAAACCGGACTCTGCCAGCGCCATACGCATCTGAATAAACTTATCGTGATCGGCACTGGTAAAACCGCCGCCCGGAAAATAAATGATAGCGGGCTTTAACGCCTGCGTCCGTGGCACCAGAAGCGACATATGCAACTGCCTGACCGATCGCAGCGTGGTGACTTGTGAATAGACGACGCCGTTGAGGGAATCGATCTGGTTACGCACGGGTTTTACCTGAATCACCTTTGCGCCCTCACGGTAACCCGTCAGATCATGATGTTCTGTCGCCATTGCATCTCCCATCGTCATTATCGCTGCCAGTCCACCTATTAAAAAATTGTGGCATAGATTCATAATTATTCCCGGTTAAGTTAAGAGAAAAGCCAGGTGTTGCGAAATATAAAAGGCTGTTGACGCTGTCATTATCAGCCGTCAGACGGTAATGCAGAAATGGCAAGGATGAGTTGAGCGAGATTATAAAAGCAGGTGTTTTTGGGCGGCGGTTACTGTGTGATGTGGAAATGGCCAGATGTGGGTATTGTCTGGCCACACATGAATTAACGAATCACGATGGTGAGCAGGATAATGACGACCGCGATAGCAACCACCTGAATAAAAATCTGGTCGAGCGTAAATTTACGCATAGCGCTACCTCACTGCATCAGAATTTGCCAAATACCCAGCACCATGACGGTGAGGCCGATTAAAAGAAAAATTAACGCAATCGCGTTTTCAGGTGAACGATTCATAAGGGGCTTCCTTGTCATCAGGATGACGATTAATCACAGCATTCAATGTGGAAAACTGATATCACGCGGTGAGGTCTTGTCCCGCTAATCCATAGCGAAATGCAGCTACCCTTAACCTCATATTTCAACGGCAGGCAGGATAATCTTTATCATGCGCGCGTCTGAACGGCTCTTTATCAATGTTCCACTAAAGGATGAGCATGTCTGGCTGACGATTTGCTGTAAATCACCTTCGTGTGCAAGGTTTGGCCTGAGGCTTACCAGCACGCTTTCCACTAAAAATCTGCGACAGTAGCCGGTTTAGCCTTGTTACCGACGCAAGCATTGCTGCGACAGAAAGCAGGCGTTTTACAGCGATGGCACGTGCCAGTCGGGGGGAGGGAATAGCGCGTTTTTGAACAGTAACATGACCCTGGTCCTCATCGTCTTATGGATGGCTGACTGACCCGAAGGGCAATTATCGCCAGCTGAACTGATGCCGGCGTTTCCGGTAAGCAACACCGCCATGAAAGCGTTAGCTCATCGGGATAATCATACAGATGCCACGATGCCTGAATGAATCCGCGCTCAGTATAATCAGGATGCAGGTTGAGTAAAGGCAGGAACGGCGGGTGAGTGAGGATTGGTTTAGGTTACTCAGTTGTAATGTTAGCGAATCAGCAGCCTGTTATTTCCCAACGTCTTTTGCCGCATCGCGTGATTCAGGACATACTCCCGCCATTGTCCATGCGCACTTGCGAAGGTGTTAAGCCCGTGACCTGCTTAAAACGATTACTGAAATGGCTTAAGGAACTGAAACCATTATCCAGCGCTATCTGGGTTAACGGTAGCGAGGTTGACCGCACCATCTGTTGTGCGTTTTCCATGCGGCGTTGCATAACGTACTGATGCGGCGCAACGCCCAGCGACTGACGAAACATGCGGGCAAAATGGTATTCACTCAGGTTTGCCTGCGTGGCCAACGTATCAAGCGTCAGCGGCAACGCCAGATGCTCATCAATAAATGCCAACGTATTGCGCAAGACATAGGGCGCCAGCCCGCCGGTTACTGCCGGGAGCCGCCACTGCACGCTGGAATAATGCTGGATGAGGTGGGTTAACAGCAGGGTGCTGGCCGTGCTCAGCATTAACTGATTCGCAGGCTGTTGCCAGTCACAGCTGAGTAAGAACTGACGATACAAGGCGGTGATTTTAGGATCGCTGGAAAATATTTTCTCATCCAGCGTAATCGACAACGGATTGCGATCCCACACTTTCTCGCCGACCTCGCGTAAGTGTTCATCGGTGCAATAAAGATGCACAAAGGTGAGGTCGCTACGTACATCCCAGCTGGATTCACTCTGCTGGGGCATCAGACAGAATTTATCAGGTCCGCCACCGTTGCGCCATCCGCTCGCCGTTTTGTGATAGCTCTCGTAACCATCCGCCACATAGAGACTTAACGTGTGATGATTACTGTTTACCGTGACCCGATCTTGCTTGTTGTGCCATGCCGCTAATCTGATGCCGGAATTGAGCATGACCGATTCGCGCAGCACGGCCTTTTTTTGACGCAGCGTTTCAAACGTGTCGTAAACGCGAGACATAACTCTTTTCCGCCAGATGAACAGAGGCTCAGTCTAAGGCGAGTTCAGGCCGGTAGCCAGATTTGTTCCATTAAATGCGCAAGATTTTGCAAGTCACCCGCAAGACCATGAAAGCCTCCGCCCGGAAAATCCGACACACTGTTTCCTCTCTCGCTCAAAGGAAAACGCATGAACGCATTACTTTACGCGGTGGTGGTGGCTATTTGGGGAACCACCTGGATCGCTATTTTTATGCAGCAGGGGCCGGTGGATGTCACGGTTTCTGTGTTCTGGCGTTTTGCTATCGCCAGCCTTTTACTCCTGTCACTGCTGAAGGTAGTGGGTCGTCTTCGTGCCTTGTCACTTCGCGATCATTTGTTCTGCCTTCTACAGGGATGCTGTGTGTTTTGCTTTAATTTTTGGTGCTTTTACACGGCAGCGGGCTATATCAATACCGGTTTAGAATCCGTGATTTTTTCCATGGCGGTGCTCTATAACGCAGTCAATAGTTACCTCTTTTTCGGGCAGCGCCCCCAACCGCGTTTCTGGTTTGCCGTCACCCTGGGATTAACCGGCATGATCGTATTGTTTTGGCAAGATCTGGACGTCAGCGGCTGGAACAAAGGATTGTGGACAGGAATCGGCCTGTCGGCGCTTGGCACCTTTGGTTTTTCTTTGGGGAATATGATTAGCCTGCGGCACCAGCGCAGGCAACTGGAAACGATGACCACCAATGCCTGGGCCATGCTGTACGGTGCCATCGTGATGGGCGGCATCGCCTGGGCGCGTGGCGTGAATTTCTCGCCGCTGTGGACATTACATTATCTGAGTGCGCTGCTTTATCTGTCTGTATGCGGATCGGTCATTGCGTTTTGGGCTTATTTTACCCTGGTCAGACGCACGGGTGCCGCAAAAGCAGCCTACACAACGCTGATGTTTCCGCTGGTCGCACTCACCTTGTCAACAATGTATGAAGGTTACCAGTGGCAAAGTCACAACGTGGCCGGATTGCTGCTTATTTTAGGCGGTAACCTGGTGATGTTTGCCCGCCCGTTGCACTGGCTGAAACCGAGAACAGTGCCGGATACGGTTTAGCCTGGCCTCAGACAGATCGCTTATTGAGCGCTTGACGGAACGCTCTGCGGTTGAAGCTGGTAAATCCATGCGGTGACGCTGTCACCGTTTTCACGGAACGTTTCAACCCTGATGCGATCATAACCTGCCTCAAACTCATCCAGCATTGGCCAGTGTAAGCTCAGTTTGTCAGAAGAGAAAAGAAACCCCTTAACCCGCGGAGCCTGATCATCCACGACGATACCGGGAAAGCCCGTAGCGGCGCCTCGTCCTACAGGAAAGTAAAAACCGCTGACAAAACCAGTCTGCCATATACCGCCAATGCCCTCCAGGATATGCGCATTGCTGCGGCCCGGACATAAGGTGCCGTAAACAAACAACGTTTCCATAGTCATCTCTGTCACAAAAAAGAGTCACCTTACTCTGACCGGATGTCTCTGTCATTATGGATAAACTGCTGGCTCCGGGCCTGCTTATTCTGACTGACAAGCAAGCCCGGAGCGTCATAAAACACCTCATGGCTGAACGCTCAGGGGGCAACAGAACAAAAAGCGCGAATCAAACCCAAAAGTTTAACAAACCAGCCCTAATTATTTTAACCACAATTTAACGCATAGCGCTTATTTGGTATTTTTCAAGTTTCGGAACCGAAATATATCTGAAATTAACAGGTAAAGCTGCTTTGCGCTGTGCCGATAAGACTGTATTGCGATAACGAATCTTTTATTAAACATCCAGGGGTTTTTTTATGACTATTACACAGCGTTTAGTGCTGGCATTTTCGTTGCTGGCATTATCACTATGTGCGCTTGTTGCTGTTTCATTATCGGTAATATCTGGCTTCCAGTCTCGTTTTGAATATGTTCAGGTTAATGCGATACCCAGCATTAAAGATCTGAATAAATCCATTAGCGCAACTAACCAACTGGGTCTTGCATTATATCGACACCAGACAATGGCCGACGGTACAAAACAGGTGGCAGCCGAAGAAAAAATAAACGGCATTCTTGATAATATCAAATCGTTAACTGATTATTATATGGCGAATGATATTTCCAGCGATGAAGATAAGGCCATGACGGTTCAGGCACTGCGTAATCTTGATGCCGTTCGTAGCGCTTTACCCGCATTTCTTGCGGCTTCACGTAGCCATAATAATGCGCTTTCTCTTGAACTGCTTCAGAGCGACAACGGCATTGGTGCCGCAGCACGCAAAATGGAATCTGACTTCACTAAACAAATCGATCTGAACATTCAAATTGGTGATGCGTTAAGGGCTGAAAATAATCATGTTTATTCTCAGACTATCTGGGCAATGACCAGCGCATCTGTACTGGTTATTTTATTACTCGGTGTATTTTCAGTCAGCATTATTCTGGGTATTAAAAGAAGCCTGTCCAGCATAAAAGATACGATGGCGACGGTCAGCAGTAATCTTGATCTGACAAATTTAGCACCGGTACTAAGGAATGATGAAATTGGGCAGACAGCGATAGCGTTTAACGATCTGCTTAAACGTGTTTCCACCACGCTGTTGTCAGTCAATCATGCTGCGCAGTCCGTCAGTACAGGTTCCACACAAATCGCCGCAGGCAATGAAGATTTGTCATCGCGCACCGAGCAACAGGCGGCATCGCTGGAAGAAACATCGGTAAGCATGGCGACGCTGAGCGATACCGTGCGTCAAAATGCGGAAGGTGCCGTACAGGCCAGCAACCTGGCGAATAATGCTAACACCATGTCTAAACAAAATGGTGGCGCAGTCAGTCGGATGCTGACAACCATGGGCGAAATTCGTGGCAGTTCTGCAAAAATCTCGGAAATTACCGGCCTGATCGAAGGCATTGCTTTCCAGACCAATATTCTGGCACTTAACGCCGCCGTGGAAGCTGCACGCGCCGGTGAGCATGGTCGCGGGTTCGCGGTTGTCGCCTCAGAAGTTCGTAATCTGGCACAACGTTCTTCCTCTGCGGCTCGCGAAATCAAAGAGCTTATTACCGCATCCGTTTCACAGGTAGAGCAGGGGCTGGAGCAGGCAACGAGCGTGGGCTGTAACTCAGATAATGTCAGCAATGCTATTCAGCAGGTTGCCGACTTAGTGAATGAAATTGCTGCCGCTACGGCCGAACAGAGTAAAGGCATTGAACAGGTCCATCTGGCTATCGGGCAGATGGATGAAGTGACGCAGCAAAACGCCTCTTTGGTCGAAGAAGCATCCTCAGCGTCTAAATCGTTGCAGGAGCAGGCAGAAACCCTGTCGAGACTGGTTTCTACTTTTAAAGTGAATGACAGTGTCACGCATGCCCCTGCATCGATCAGCGCACCGGTGAGCCAGCCGTCACTCGCCTTGAAAAGGCCAGATTTAAAAGCAGTAAACGTAGATAAGGTTAACTGGGAAAGTTTTTAAGGCGTTATGTAAAAATCTGACCCGTTCAGGATCTTGTTGATTGGAAAAAGCGCTGTAGTAATACAGCGCTTTTTTTATTAACCCAGTCGTCAGCGGAGGGTGCTGTCGTGCGCTATTTCGACGGGCCAGCCGCATAACAGTCAGATCGTCTGCTGAATGCCGGTTATCGGTTACTTAGTTACAGACAGCATCTCTGTTGCGCCTGGCGGGTGACAGATGAACATCACCCGTTTATCGATCCTCTTTCTTCCCGCTGACAGGACGCATTCAGAACCGCGTTTTTTCCCGTTCCATCACCAGACTGAGTGTGGCAGGCAGCAGCGTTAAGGTGACCAGCGTTCCGGTAACCAGACCGCCAATAATGGCGTACGCCATCGGCCCCCAGAACACCTGCTGAGAAATGGGCAACATACCGAATATCGCCGCACATGCCGTCAGCAATATGGGGCGAGCGCGATGGATAGCGGCACTGCGGATAGCCTCACTATGCGGCATGCCTGCCTGGGTGTTACTGTCCACTTCACTGATCATAATCACCGCGTTACGGATAATCATGCCGGCCAGCGCAATGATCCCCAGCAGCGCAACGAATCCCATTGGCGTACCGCTCGGCAGCATGGCAACAACAATGCCGGGTAAGCCAAAAGGGGCCATCAACAGCGCCAGCAGCATTCTGGAAAAGCGTTTTAACTGCAACATCAACAAGATAAGCATAAAACACAGCGTCACCGGCAATACGGCAAAGATGGAGCTGTTTCCCTTGTTCGATTCTGCAACGGTACCGCCTTCTTCAATGTTATAGCCAGCAGGTAAGGATGCACGAAATGCATCCAGGGCGGGCCTTAACTGGTCTGATACCGTTTCAGCGCGTTGCGTGGGGGCAATATCGGTTTGCACCGTAATGTAAGGCAAGCGCTGACGCCGCCAGATAACCGGATCGTCAAGCTGCCATTTTAATGTCGCGACTTGCCCAAGGGGAATTTTCTGCCCGGAAGCCGTATTCAGCATCAGGCCGTTCAAAATGTCGGTATTTTGCCGCTCGCGATCGTCTCCCCTTAACACCACATCAATGAGCCGGTTACGATCGCGGATGGTGGTTACTGTACTGCCAGACATCACAGTATTGAGCATCGAAGCTATGCTTTCCGAAGAGACACCGACCGCACGCGCTGCCGTTTGGTTCACATCAACCTTGATGACCCGTTCTGGCTCGCCTGCGGTCATGTTCACTTCACGTGTATCCGGCGAGCGTGAGATCTGGGCGGCCAGCGTTTCCGCGATGTGACGAACGTTACTGTAATCCGGGCCGGTGACACGGTACTTGAGCGGCCAGCCAACTGGCGGGCCCAGCTCAAGGGGCGAGACGCGCGACGTCATATCACTAAAATCACGCGCCAGAATGCGTTCGAGCTTACGCCGCACTCTGTCTCGCGCTTCAAGGTTCTTCGCCACCACTACCAGCTGTGCCGTGTTTTCATTATCCAGCAAGACTTCCATCGGCAAATAAAAGCGCACGGCACCAGAACCGATATAGCTGGAGAAATGATCGATATCGCTATCGCGGCGCATCACGCTTTCTAGCTGCCCGGTGCGCCGCGCCGTTTCGGTCTGAGAGGCATTAGCCGGCAGCGTCAGGTTCACCAGCAGCTCTGGACGGTCGGACGCGGGGAAGAATTCGCCCTGCATCAGCGTCGTCCCGAACACGCCCATTCCCAACAGCAGCAGGGCGCTTATTACGGTTGCCCAGCGATAACGTAACGCCTGATCAAGCAGGCGGTGATAAAGCCGTGCCATCCGTCCCGGTTGTTTATGCCTTGCACCGGCACCCTCGATCAGCAGCCAGGTTCCCGTAACGGGTGAAAACAGGATAGCGACCACCCAGGAACAGAGCAGGGAAATGAGGACGACCGCAAAGAGTGAGTAACAATATTCACCCGCACTGGACGCCGCAAATCCCACAGGAATAAATCCGGCAATCATCACCAGTGTGCCGGTTAGCATAGGAAAGGCAGTGGTTTTAAATGCATAGGTTGCCGCCTGCCATTTGCTGTCTCCGGCTTCAACGCGCGAAACCATGGTTTCCACCGTGATCATGGCATCATCCACCAGCAACCCGAGCGCAATAATCAACGCGCCCAGCGAAATACGTTGTAAGCCAATCCCTGCAAATGTCATCCCGACAAACGTCATGGCCAGCACCAGCGGAATCGCGGCCGCAACCACCAGCCCGGCACGAAAACCCAGCGAGAAGAATGATATCGCCAGCACAATAATGACCGCTTCCGCCAGCACCCGGACAAACCCACTGACAGCCGTTTTCACCACCGTGGATTGATCGGCGATCTTTATCATATTGATGCCATGGGGTAGCTGGCCGGCAATAACCGTCATCCGTTGATTGAGCGCCTGACCAAACCTGAGCATATTGCCCGCAGGGGACATGGAGACGGCAAGGCCAATCGCCGGTTCGCCGTTAACACGGAAGGTGGAAGACGGCGGCTGCGCAGGCTGGAGTGTGATTGTCGCGATACTCGACAGCGGGATAAAACGCTGCCCAATACGCAGGGTAACGGCCTTAAGGCTTTCCACCGTCGTCAGCGCACCACTGACGCGAAGCGCGATATTCTCTTTATCGGTGCGTATTTCCCCAGCAGGTGCCACTGCGTTCTGAGCGGTTATGGCATCGCTCACCTGCTGAAGATTAAGGCCCATGCCGTCCAGTTGCCTGGGCGAAAAGGCGACAACGATCTGTTCTTCCTGTTCACCCAGTAGGGTGATTTTGCCCGTATCGGGCACATCCATCAGGCTACGACGAATCTCGTCGACCTTATCACGCAGTTCACGCGGGCTAAATCCGTCGGCGGTAAAACCATAAATCGTGCCAAACGTATCACCAAATTCATCATTAACACTGGGGCCCTGAACCCCTCGCGGAAGGGACGGGGCAATATCCTGCATTTTTTTACGGATTTGATACCAGATAGTCGGCACCTGTGCCGGTGGCGTATCATCGCGCAGATTGACAAATATCACCGATTTCCCGGCGCGCGTTTCACTTTCAATAAAATCCAGCGAAGGCGTTTCCTGAAGTTTCTTTTCCAGCGTATCGGTGACCAGTTGCATGGTGTCCTCGACCGAAGCGCCAGGCCATTGGGCGGACACCACTGCGGTTTTAATAGTAAAGGCCGGATCTTCATTACGGGGCAGATCGATGTAACTGAGTACGCCGGTCGTCATCACCAATAGCATAAAGAAAATGACCAACTGCTGGTGAGCTAATGCCCAGGCGGACAGATTAAAGCCGTTCCGATTGCTGTCCGACCTCATTTTTCACTCTCCTCAAGCTGAACGCGTTCACCCGGCAACAGCGTTTTTACACCTGCGGTAACCACGCGCTCACCGGGTTGAACCCCGGCACTGAGATAGATCTGCTGTGCGTCAAAGCGTGCCAGCGTAACGGGCCTGACCTGAATCTGTTGGTTTCGCGGGTTCACCACGAGTACGGCGGGGCGATCCCCGGCCCGCGTCAGTGCACTGGCTGGCAGGGCAATCACCTGGTCGGCTTTTCCAGAGAAAACGCCTAAAACGGTCGAACCCAGTGCCATCGCGGCGGGCGGATCGGTCAGCATAACGCGGAGCCGCCAGGTGCGTGTTTGCGAATCGGCCTGCGGGCTGATATCGCGAAAACGGCCCTCTGCCGTTACGGCGGGGTTTGATAACAGCGCAATCTTAACTGGCGTGGTCGTTGCACTTTCAGAGAGTGTAGGTTCGGCAAGGTCAAAAACGGCATCGCGATCGCCGTCAGCAGCCAGCGTCATCACCGTCTGGGCGGCACTGACGACCTGCCCGGGTTGAACATTCACCGCCGTAATCACGCCGGCCCGTGGCGCAGTAAGCTGTGTCCAGGCCAGATTATCGCGCGCGTTTTTTAGTGCGGCCTCACTGCTCTGGCGACGGGCGACTGCGGCCTGCCAGTCGCCTTGTGCGCTATCTAACTGCGCACGAGAAATGGCACCGCCCGGCATGAGCAGTTGCATACGGCGGAGTGTGAGAGCGGCAACGTGTTCTGATGCGCGTGCGCTGTTGAGGTCGGCAGTGGCACTGCTGAGCTGATTTTGGGCAGCATTATTCTCTAACGTGGCAAGTACCTGGCCTGCGTTAACGTGCTGACCAATATCGGCGGCTCGGGCAATCACGCGGCCATCCAGCCGGAAGGCTAAGGCTATCTCCTCATGCGCCCGGATTTCGCCCGTTTGCGTCATCAGGCCCCCCGAGGAAAACGGCGGCACCGTTACAGTCCGAACAGGTCGTAGTGTTTCGCCCTGAGCAGGCTTTTCGTCTTTACAGCCTGCAAGCACCAACATGCCCACCATCACGAACAGTGACGGTACAACGTAATCAAAGATGGCGAGGTGACGCAGTGCCTGACGAGCAAAAGAAGGAAAAAAATCTGTCATAACCGTATTCCTTAAATGAGACAGGCTCATTTAACGTGGGTTATGTCCAGAAACCTTTTATGGATCATCAAGAAATGGTCAAGGTGAGCAAAAAATGCCTGACCAGGTTGGCTGACAGGCAGACTCGCGCGGTATTTTACGCAGTCTGCATGGCGTCATGTAAGGGCAGGGTAATGGTAATGTGCAGTCCGCCCTCTGACGGCAGCTGCGCCTGGATATGACCGGCATGAGCCTCAACGATAGCTTTCGCAATGGACAGTCCCAGACCACTGCCGCCGGAATGGCGGGCGCGTGAAGACTCTGCCCGGGTAAAACGGTCAAAAATAACGGCTAAAAACTGAGGTTCGACGCCAGGTCCATAATCACGAAACTGCAGGGTGATCGCCGTGGCGGACGCCTGAGCATAAACGGAAATTCGTTTGCCTTCTGCAGCATAGCGCAACGCATTCTCCATCAGAATCGTCACGACCTGACCTAAGCGAGAAGCATCTCCCGTGTAAGGCAGCGATGCGGGCGACTGAACCTCTATTGCTACCTGCCCGGCCTCGGCCTGAAGCGCCAGCCAGGCGGTTCTCTCACGCAATAACTCAGCAAGGTTAAACCGGGTCAGACTCAGGCTGAGCTGACCTGCCTCTGCTAACGACAGTAAATGAAGCTCATCCGTCAGACGACTCAACTGCGTCAGCTGTTTCATGATCATGGAAAACTGCTGGGGTTCGGGTGCAAATACCCCGTCCACAATGCCTTGCAGGCGTCCCATTGCGGCGGTCAAGGGAGAACGCAGTTCATGAGCAATCGCGACATGCGACGCTTTAAGTTCACGTTCGTAACGCACCAGTTGCTGTGTCATCAGGTTGAAGTCTTCTGTAAAACGCACTAATTCTTGCGGCGCGCCATCAACCTGACCGACCGAGGTGCCGAATTTACCCTGTGCCACATCCCGTGCCGCGTGCGCCAGTTGACTAAATTGTTTCGCCAGTGGCAGGGCAAAGCGCAATCCCATCACGACAAAAAAGGGAATAATCACCGCGACCAGCACCGCTACGGTAATCCAGTCCGCAGACGCGATAGAGGGATCGGAGAAGCCGACGCCCCACCACTGATCGACAATCTGATGGAAGCGAGCCGTATCGCGCTCCGGATGCACGCGCAGTCGAGAAAACTCCTCCCACAGCGCGGTTGGCATCCGGTAGTAAACCCAGAGCGTTTGCAGGGCAAACCTCAGCCACATACAGAACGCAATAAGAATGACGCTGCCTAAGCCGAGAATGAGTATACGAATGCAAATCCAGCGCCACATGGAGTCATGGGTTTTCTGCTTCATGGTTGTCTGAACCTGTAACCCACGCTGCGAACGGCGGGTAAAATTTCCGACATCCCTGCAGCTTCAAGTTTGCGACGCAGATTATACACATGCGTATCAACCACCCGCTCAAGGGCATCACTTTCTGGAAGGCAGTTCTCAAGTAAAAACAAACGGCTGAAAGGACGCGTGGGCGCGCGCATCAGGGTAACCAGAATGGAAAATTCCGTTGGCGTCAGATCGAGCCTGTGGACGCCATTAACCACGGCGGTAAGTGATTCAGGATCAACCTCCAGTCCCGCCCAGCAAAGCTTTTCATCTGGCACTTTCGCCTGCTGTGTGCGACGCAGTACAGCCTGAACACGTGCGACGACCTCTCCGGGATTATAGGGTTTGACGACATAGTCGTCAGCGCCATAACGCAATGCGCCAATCCTGTCGGGCGCTTCCCCCATCGCGGTTACCATGATGACAGGCGTATCACCGCTGCGCCGGATGGCAGCCAAAACTTCGGTGCCATTCATCACCGGCAGCATGACATCCAGCAGAATCAGATCGGGTTGCCAGCGCTGGGCCTGTTCCAGACCGGTCATGCCGTTGCTGGCGATCGCCACGTCATAGCCATCTCGTTTCAGATAGGCTTCAAGTACGCCCGCTGCATCAGCGTCGTCTTCAATAATCAGCACGCGTTTCGTTTTCATTTGGGCCACCTTGACCGTTTCTCCATCGTTTCCGGGGCTTACGTTGACACGTTGTTTTTATACTCCAGCCTGGTCGCGACATCGTCGCCTTAGTGACACAACCTGATGAGATCAAGCAAAGTGATAATAACCGGAAAACATGCGCTTCACATGGTCAGTTTAATGCTGACGTTAAGTGTTCTGGCTAGAACCAAAGGAGGCAATTGCCTCCTTTGGCGCCCCTCGTCATCAGGCACGACAACGATCGTTCCATGAGTCTCTGTAGATAATATTACCCTCCGTATACTTCCAGGTAATTGCCTCATAACGTAATTCGAGTGTTTCCAGATGGGTGCTGCTCATACCTGTAGGGGCAAGGTAAGGGGAAACTGTCGTGATTTTGACGTTTTCCAGGATGATATTGAAATATTCAGACTCAATGCCCGATTCCAGTATTCGGTACATCTTGATCGTTGCTTTTTTCAATGTGCGGCCTTCACAGACGGCGCGATACAAAATAGGTGTCGTTTGGTCAAATTCTTTCACTATCGTGATCGGACTATGAACGCGCGTTCCGGTAAGTTTTCCCCAGCTTGGGTCAACTGGAATAGTGACACCGTGAGAGAATGATTTTAACTCGATAGAACCCAGACGGAGTGGCATCATGCAACTACCGACTATCGGAGATCCGTTCTCATCTTCAAGCCATAAATGTGCGGGTGTAGACATATTATTTCCTTATAAATAAATTTACGATGATGCTACCGTTTGAACTTTACAATCTCACATATTGATAAAACAACCATCACAAATACAAAAAATACGGGGATAAGCCAGATTGGGCTGTCAGGAAAAAACAAACCCTGAACTAAAGCGAAAATTATTGTCAGCACTGACGGGCCATAATACGAGATCAATGATCTGAATACCCGTCTGAAAAACCTTTTAATAAGATTCATCATGATTATCGAATCATCCTGGTGATGATAGCTGCAATATCATCATCCGATGCCCATTGTGCTTTAAACGCCTCAGCCCGCTCAAACAATGGCTCTATGAGGAAGTACATCATTTCTAGTTGTTGCATGTAGAGTGCAGAGTAATAGGCTGGGTATTGGACGTGTAGGCGATGGGCACTATCTGCCGCTTTCTGTACCACGCCGTATATCCCAATAGCCCCGACAACCTCGCCCGCTCTTCGCCCTGCCAGTGCACTGAGTTCAAGACTTAGATTCATGCCTGCTGCGACAAATGATGCTGTTGCCAGAGCAAACCCAGCGTTTGTGAGTGAACTGGCGGCAATATGGATATTAACAGCCATAAGCATTTGTTTGATGCGCTCCAGTTGATCGGGGGTTTTATATTTAAATATTTCTTCGAAATATATTTTAAACATGTCATACGCAACATTGCCATGTTGCAAAAGATAAATAACGCTGTTTTTGAATCGAATGTCTTCGGTCTTTTGTTTCTGGCAGACATCCTGATATTTATCAGTAAAACAGGATGTGTAATACAGTGCTCGCGTTGCACCTGCAGCGATCGTCTCAATCTGATTTGATACGGCTTTTCCTGCACCCGCTAATGCATGGTCGAGTTTTAACGCAAGAATTTTATTAGCCTGAAAATAGCTGATAACTTTATTGCTGTAGTACATAACTGCTCCTTGCTTATTTCATTAAATCCTCTTGCTCATTTTTGTCCAGGGGAAAGCGTCCGATAAACAGTCGGCAGCGAAACGGAAAATAATTCGGCCAGATCGCTTATTGAGTACTCACCGCTTCCGTGCATCCTGCAAAGTTCTTTTTGCTGTTTATCTGACAACTTTGGCTGTTTTCCTCGCCGTTTCCCTTTTGCCCTGGCGATGGCCATACCTTCGCGTGCAGAAAAATGCGCACTGTATGGCCTGATTTTGATGAAGGCCAGCAACTGGAGTATTTGGTCGCTTACGTCAGATGAGCTGGCGCTCGCAACCAGCCGCCCCGGAATACTGGCGCAAATTTATTGTATCCTGCAGACGAGTTATTTTAAGGCCAAACATGCTTTCTTTCATTTTCTACCGAAGGATGTGGAAAGTGATTTCGATTTTGTGATTCAGTGTTACTTTCGTTAAGTATCACTCACCGACAAAATCATTACCGGTCATCAATATTACGCCCAGCGTAAGCTTACTACCGACTTCTTTGGGTACCATCAGTGGTCAGGCTCCGTTGGTCTACAGTTAGATGCCCGTGCAGCGCAGATTGTGCGTCGTGATATCACTCCTGGATTTGTTGCCACCGAACTTATCTGCTGGCTGAATAAGAAAACCGTCCGGCCAGGATATTCCACGCTTCAGAACATCACCAGTAAAGCGCTGTCAACGGAACGTTAGCGCCTTTCCGCAATACAGAAACACAAAGTGCACTGAACTCACTCTTCTGCGCGGATGATCCAGAATGTTATAAAAGATGTCTTATCCAGCCTTTAGGCCAGATAAATCAGAACGTTATCATCGATGAGAAACTTCATCTGGACCAGATGGTCTCCACGCTGGGGATGAAAGAAATTACTCAGGGTGCCCTGATTCGCAAATGCCGTATGGCAAGCCCGCAAGATTTTGGCGGCTTCCCGCTCACAACCCTTAATGCGGATCAACATGCCCGTAGCGGATACAGTCAGTACAGTGCCAAGGGGGGGGTTTACGGTACAGATACCAGCGTAACGTGGAGTCACCAGTTTGCGTCGGGATGGGGGACCAGTTTAATCGGCGACTATCGCTGGCTGGATAAAAATGCTGCGGACAGTCCTGTGGTATTCCTTCACAATGATGCCTCTCTGACGGCGGCGATAACCTATTCTTTCTGATAGCGTTTGGACCAACAGCATAAACCTGACTGCTACTGGTCCATCATATCCTGTGACGACTCACTAAGCCGTTGAAACAGGCGAGTAACAGCATCAGCCTTTATGGCATGCCACACGTTCATAGCCTGTCGGCGATGTTTTTGAAGCGGCTTTGCGCTTTCTGCTATTGATTTTAGGCAGCCAGATTTTGAACTGTTCAGCCAGCAGTCTCGCCTGTTGTTCATCAACCGTACGGCAAATAAACAGCTTGCTCTTGGTTTGATGGGTCACATCGGTGGCGTAAATTTCGTAGCTACTGCCGCGCTGATCGTACTCAATATCGGTGAAATGCATGTGTGGCCACAGGCCTGTTCTGACCTCAAACTTACTCAATTCCATATTTGTTACCGTTCTGTTATTACTATGATTAATGTCGTTATCCCTGGTCGGGCCAGTAACTGTAGAACAAATTAGGATTTGTGCCACCGCCGGACAAATTTTTTACCTGACATTCCATTCTGTTGTATAAAATCAACGCATTATCCTCAAATGAAGACGGCTTTTAAGGAGAAGACGATGATTGTAAGAACGTGGCACGGATGCGTTCCCTTAAAACATGCAGAAGGGTTTGCCAGACATCTTCAAAGGACCGGCGTTGAACACGCCAGCGCGACATCGGGAAACAAAGCCGCATTCGTCTATCAGGAAACACAGGGAGAGTGGCAACACTTCTTCCTGGCGACGTACTGGGAGGATTTAACTGCGGTGAAAAATTTTGCCGGTGAGAACTACCACGTCGCAGTGACCTGGCCGGATGATGAACAGTTTGGGTTAATCTCTGATCCTTACGTTTTTCAGCATCAGGTGGACGAGATCGTGCCGCTGTAGATGCTTAAAATGGGCTCTATTCATGAAGAGGAAATGTGTTTGTCAGGGGCGAATACTGGCCCTTTGATATTATAAAATCCTTAACTTGATGGGCCCATTATCATCCTGTTTATGCGACAGACCTTTCCACGGCTAGCTGGATTTTCCTTCTGAATCCTGGATCAAAATGGCATATCAATAACGCCATCAGCGATGCCTTGTGCCAGTCCTTCACATTTATTTTGTAAAACGAAAATGCAGGCAAATGGAGCCCATCTGGACTATTGAAACGCTGGTCATCACCCGTTTGATGGCATCAATATAGCCATAATAATAGTCATAACAGCCTTGCAATAACTGAGCATCATCATGTTCAGTCAGAGGAAAGCGGCAGACATAACCTTTGCCTGTGGTCCAGCCGAATTTTTTATATCCTGATTAATGTCTGAGGAGGCATTCGCCCCGTCTGATGCCTTCTTATCAGGCAAAATAACGGTCGTTCCACGAATCATTTCCTTCCATATATTTCCAGGTGATCGCCTGGTAACGCACTTCAACCATCAGCACCCACTGTTATCGAATAAAACGATATGCACCACCCTGTTTGGACACATCCAGACGTAGGAATGCGCCAGCGCGACGTCGTGAAATTAAGCAGCCGGAAACACAGGGAGAGTGGCAACACTTCTTCCTGGCAACGTACTGGGAGGATTTAACTGCGGTGAAAAGTTTGCTGCTGAGAACGACAACGTCGCAGTGACCTGCGTGATGATATGACGTTTGCGCTAACCTCGAATTTCAGTGCTGCGTCTGCTGAAAGTCCGTGCGTTTAACGGCTAAGGTGATCCACCGCCAGGCTGACAAAATCGCAGAAGATAGCCGTCGGGGTCCTGAACCAGGAATTCTTTCTGACATTCATATTGAGCGCCGGTGTGATAACAATTTTCGCGCAGGGGACGAAAGAGGGGCGTTCCGTGCGTAAGCAGTCGATTGTAGAGCGTGTCGATATCCGCTACTTCAATCTGAAAATTGATCCCCCGTCCCAGAGGTCGGGCCAATTTTGCGGTCTGCCAGCCTTCTTCATGCATCTGCTCAATCATTAACTGTGCTTCACCATAACACAAATAGGCGAAGTCCGGCTGAGCACGTCTTATCCTGACTTTCTAGCCGATAACGTCAACATAAAAAGCATAAGACGCGGCAAAGTCCGCGACGGTCAGCTCGGGAACCATAGGGTTCCAGTAGAGAGTATCAGCTACGTTTTCGGCGCACATGGTTACGGGTAACTTTATGTAAATAAATAAAATAATGCGACTTGCATTTTTTTTCAGCAATTGCCGCAACGCTATTTTTTTAAATAACAACAGGATTCTGCCGTCTAACTTTCAACGATATGAAAGCCTCTGTCAACCACCGCACATACTGAACCCGCTCCTCAAAAACCTCTTTTTAGTACCTTCACGCAACTGTCAAACATATCTGTTTATTTAAAGTGATTAGTCTGGTAAAAGTGATAAATATCATGTCAATTTGTTAATTACATAAGGTGTTTAATGTTCGGTTAAGGTTGCGGGCGTATGATTTGATACCGGTATGAAATAAAGGTTTTGCTAATAATTTATTTCACCAGGCAGATTTTAATAATTTTGCTTGTTTTTCGCAGATGTTGGCGATTTTTGATGAACGTTAAACGACATTTTTTTCATTATTTTATTTCAAAATTGCGCTCAATTTTCTGGAAAAATTGCAAAACAGTTTAAGGATATTACTTAATGGCATTTCTTCCGTTTTCACGACCTTCTTTGGGTGAAGCTGAACTGTCTGCAGTGCGTGATGTGTTTGCATCTGGATGGATTACTACCGGGCCAAAATGTGCCGAACTGGAACGTGCATTCTGCCAGCTGACCGGGAATCAACATGCTATTGCCGTGACGTCTGCAACAGCCGGTATGCATGTGATGTTAATGGCGCTGGGCATCAAGGCAGGTGATGAGGTCATTACCCCTTCGCTGACCTGGGTTTCTACTCTGAACATTATTACCTTGCTGGGCGCAACCCCGGTAATGATTGATATCGACGTTGATAATCTGATGGTAACGCCTGAGGCCATTGAAGCGGCGATAACCCCTAAGACCAAAGCCATCATCCCTGTCCATTACGCCGGCGCGCCTGTCGACATCGATGCCATTTATGCTATCGGTAAACGCCACGGGATTCCGGTCATCGAAGACGCCGCACATGCCGCAGGCACTTACTACAAAGGCCAGCATGTTGGTGGACATGGCAATGCGATTTTTTCTTTCCACGCAATCAAGAATATGACCTGTGCTGAGGGTGGGCTGGTCGTCACGGATGATGCCGCGCTTGCCGATCGAATTCGCAGCCTGAAGTTTCATGGTCTTGGCGTTGATGCCTTTGACAGACAAACCCACGGCCGTCAGCCACAGGCTGAAGTCATCATGCCTGGGTTCAAATACAACCTGCCTGATATCAGCGCAGCTATTGCGCTGATCCAGCTCGAAAAGTTGCCTGAAATTAACCAGCGCCGGGCGGCCATTGCGCAACGCTATCAGGAGGCGCTCAAAGACACGCCGTTCAAACCGCTGGTTCCGCCAGCCTGGCAGCATCAACATGCCTGGCATCTGTTCATCATTCGTGTTGATGAGCAGGCATGCGGTTTCTCCCGTGATGCGCTGATGCAGAAGCTTAAAGATCAGGACATTGGAACCGGTCTCCATTTCCGGGCGGCGCATACTCACAAATATTACCGTGAACACTATCCGCACCTATCACTGCCCGCCACCGAGTGGAACAGCGAGCGTATATGTTCGATTCCGTTGTTTCCCGACATGACCGACGATGACGTTGAACGCGTTATCAGCGCACTACGTGGACTGACTGGGGTTTAAATGTTCGACGATAAAGAGATTGAAAAAGTATCGGTGGTTATCCCGGTCTATAACGAGCAGGAGAGTTTACCGGCGTTGATTCAGCGTACCAATGACGCCTGTAAAACCCTTAATCTGGACTATGAAATCCTGCTGGTCGATGACGGTAGCCAGGACGCCTCCGCCGTGATGATTGCGGATGCAGCTTCACTGCCGGACAGCCATATTGTGGCTGTGTTGCTTAACCGAAATTACGGTCAGCACTCTGCCATTATGGCGGGCTTCAGCCATGTCAGCGGTGATTTGATTATCACGCTGGATGCGGATTTACAGAATCCCCCTGAAGAGATCCCGCGTCTGGTTGCTGCCGCTCAGGAAGGCTACGACGTTGTGGGAACCGTGCGCCAGAACCGCCAGGACAGCTGGTTCCGTCGTCAGGCCTCACGCACTATCAATCAGATGATTCAGCGCGTGACCGGCAAATCGATGGGCGATTATGGCTGCATGCTGCGGGCTTACCGCCGCCACATTATCGATGCCATGTTGAATTGCCACGAACGCAGTACGTTCATTCCAATTCTGGCTAACACCTTTGCACGGCGCACCATTGAATTACCCGTGACGCACGCTGAGCGTGAGCATGGCGATTCAAAATACAGCTTTATGCGCTTAATTAACCTGATGTATGACCTGGTGACCTGCCTCACCACCACACCACTGCGCATGCTGAGCGTCCTCGGCAGCCTGATCGCACTGACGGGGTTTGCCTTTTCCCTGGTGTTGATTCTGCTTCGTCTGTGCTTTGGCGCAGCCTGGGCTGGTGATGGCGTCTTTATGCTGTTTGCCGTGCTGTTCATATTCATAGGTGCACAGTTTATTGGCATGGGGCTGCTTGGCGAATATATCGGCCGTATCTACAACGATGTCCGTGCCAGACCTCGCTATTTTATTCAACGTGTTATCAATCCTCAGAAAGACCGTTCTGTACAGGAAACCGAGTAATGAAAACTATCGTCTTCGCTTATCACGACATGGGTTGTGCGGGCATCAATGCGCTGTTGAAAGCAGGTTACACCATCAGCGCCATCTATACCCATGCCGACACGGCGTCAGAAAATCACTTTTTTGGCTCAGTGGCGCGAATCGCGGCTGAAAATTCTATCCCGGTTTATGCTCCGGATGAAGTTAACCATCCTCTGTGGATCGATCGCATCAAATCGTCTGAACCCGATGTGATTTTCTCTTTCTATTACCGTAACCTGCTGTGCGATCAGATTCTGAACAGTGCGAAGCAGGGTGCCTTTAACCTTCACGGTTCACTGCTGCCAAAATATCGCGGACGCGCACCGTTAAACTGGGCGCTGGTTAACGGAGAAACCGAAACCGGTGTCACCTTACACCGCATGGTTAAAAAAGCGGATGCGGGCGAGATCATTGCTCAGCAGCGTGTCGCCATCGCCGATGAAGATAACGCACTAACGCTGCACCGCAAACTGGTCGACTGCGCCACTGAGCTGCTGGAAAGCGCGTTGCCTGCCATGAAGCAGGGCAATATCGTCGGCACCGCGCAAAATGAAGCGGAAGCCACCGTAGTGGCTCGCCGCACGCCTGAAGATGGTCGGATTAACTGGGCATTGCCAGCCAGCCAAATCAATAATCTGGTGCGTGCGGTAACTGACCCATGGCCGGGCGCCTTTGCTTTTGCTGGCACCACCAAATTCGTGGTCTGGAAAGCAAAAGTATTATCTACCGCGCATAATGTCCGTCCTGGCACCGTGCTGTCTGCGGAGCCTTTCGTTGTCGCTTGCGGTGAGGGCGCACTGGAGATTCAGACCGGACAGACCGCCAATAGCGTTTACATGAACGGTATCCAGCTGGCTCAGCATCTTGGCATGGTGAATGGCGCGCTGCTGTATTCCCAGGCCGTTGCAGCCGTTAAACGTCGTACGCGTGTATTGATTCTGGGCGTAAACGGCTTTATCGGTAATCATCTGACCGAGCGTCTGTTGCAGGACGATAACTTTGAAGTGTTTGGCCTGGATATCGGTTCAGATGCGATTAGCCGCTTTGTCGGTCATCCGCGCTTCCAGTTCGTTGAAGGCGATATCAGTATTCACTCTGAATGGATCGAATATCACATCAAAAAATGTGATGTCATCCTGCCATTAGTGGCCATCGCGACACCGATCGAATATACCCGTAACCCGCTGCGCGTTTTCGAGCTGGATTTTGAAGAAAACCTCAAAATCGTGCGTGACTGTGTCAAGTACGGCAAACGCATCATTTTCCCATCGACGTCTGAAGTGTACGGCATGTGTACCGATGCAAACTTCGATGAGGATCACTCCAATCTGGTTGTCGGCCCGATTAATAAACAGCGCTGGATTTACTCCGTTTCCAAGCAGCTGCTGGACCGCGTCATCTGGGCTTATGGTGAAAAACAAGGGCTACGCTTCACCCTGTTCCGTCCTTTCAACTGGATGGGCCCGCGCCTGGACAACCTGAATGCGGCGCGCATCGGCAGTTCACGCGCCATCACACAACTGATCTTAAACCTGGTGGAAGGATCGCCGATCAAGCTGTTTGATGGTGGCCGTCAGAAACGTTGCTTTACCGATATCAGCGACGGTGTAGAAGCGCTGTTTAAAATTATTGAGAATAAAAACAATAATTGCGACGGACAAATCATCAACATCGGTAATCCGGATAACGAAGCGAGTATCAAAGAGCTGGCCGAACGCCTGCTGGAAAGCTTTGAACGTCATCCACTGCGTGCCAGCTTCCCACCGTTTGCCGGTTTCCGCGAAGTGGAAAGCAGCAGCTATTACGGTAAGGGCTATCAGGATGTTGAACACCGTAAGCCATCCATCCGTAATGCAAAACGCCTGCTCGGCTGGACGCCAACTGTGGAAATGAACACCACGATTGATAACACACTCGACTTCTTCCTGCGTACCGTTGAGCTTCAGGACGACAAGGAATGAAGAAAGTTGGTCTGCGTGTTGATGTAGATACCTGGCGCGGGACAAAACTTGGCGTCCCCGCGCTCCTGGATCTGTTCAATAAACATGATCTTCAGGCGTCGTTTTTCTTTAGTGTCGGACCCGACAACATGGGACGCCATTTATGGCGTCTGATGAAACCGCGCTTTCTGTGGAAAATGCTGCGCTCACGCGCAGCATCACTTTATGGCTGGGACATTCTGTTAGCCGGAACGGCCTGGCCAGGAAAGCGGATCGGGGCAGGGATGAGCGATATCATTCGCTCAACCGCCGATCGCCATGAGGTCGGTCTGCATGCCTGGGATCATTTTGCCTGGCAAACCTGGGCGGGTGTCTGGAAAGAGCCGCAGCTCATTCAGCAGATAGCCATGGGCCGCGACGCGCTGGAGGCGATAACCGGTCAGCCAGTGACCTGCTCAGCAGTGGCTGGCTGGCGGGCAGATGGTCGGGTTATTCAGGCTAAAGAAACCTTTGGCTTCCAGTACAACAGCGACTGTCGCGGGACGGCGCCATTTCGACCGCAGTTAAGAAACGGCGAACTGGGTACGGTCCAGATCCCCGTCACGTTACCGACATGGGATGAAGTGGTCGGACCCACGCTCAGTGCCGAGCGTTTCAACGATTATATTCTGGAAAAAATTCAGGCTGATCAGGGCACGCCGGTTTATACCATTCATGCCGAAGTGGAAGGTATCAGTCAGCTCGATGCTTTTGATACGTTGTTGCAGCGTGCCCGTGCGCAAGGAATACAGTTTTGTCCGCTGAGCGAACTCTTACCTGAAGACCTTGATACTTTACCTGTGGGTAAGGTTGTTCGTGGTCATATCGCTGGCCGGGAAGGCTGGTTGGGTTGTGAGAATTTAACAAGGTAAGCACCATGACTGCCACCAAAAAGACCCTTTTACTGGTTTCACTTTTTATCCTCTATTATTTAGTTCCTCTGGAGTTCCGTAACCTTTGGCAGCCTGATGAATCACGCTATGCCGAGATCAGCCGTGAAATGCTGCAAAACGGTAACTGGATTACGCCCCACTTCTTTGGTCTACGTTATTTTGAAAAACCTATAGCGGGTTACTGGATCAATACCGTGGGTCAGGCCATTTTTGGTCACAATAACTTTGCGGTCAGGATTGGTTCCGTCTTTTCTGTGCTGATGAGCGCGGTATTAATTTACTGGCTGGGATGCCGTATTTTTGTCCAGCGTAGCGTTGCTTTAACGGGCAGCGTCATCTTTTTAACGTCCCTGCTGGTTTACAGCATTGGCAGCTATGCTGTGCTGGACCCGATGCTGACGCTGTGGATGGTGGCTGCCATGTGCAGCTACTGGTTTGCCACTGAGGCGCAAAACACCCGGCAACGTATCGTACGTTACCTGTTGTTGGGGCTGGCCTGCGGCATGGGTTTTATGACCAAAGGTTTTCTGGCGCTGGCCGTGCCGGTACTGGCTATCCTGCCGTGGGCCGTCTGGAATCAGCGTTTCCGCGAACTGATTATCTATGGCCCCCTTGCCATAATCAGTGCGGCGTTAATCAGCGCGCCCTGGGCGATAGCCATTCAGCAACAGCAGCCTGATTTCTGGCATTACTTCTTTTGGGTTGAGCATATTCAGCGGTTTGCCGAAGATAATGCGCAGCACAAAGCCCCTTTCTGGTATTACCTGCCTGTTCTGGTTGCCGGCTCACTGCCCTGGCTGGCGCTGCTGCCGGGGGCATTGCGGTCGGGCTGGCGTGAACGTAAGCAGTCCCCGGGTGCAGTTTATCTTCTGAGTTGGGTTGTTATTCCTCTGGTGTTTTTCAGTATTGCAAAAGGCAAACTGCCAACGTATATCTTGCCCTGCTTTGCGCCACTGGCCTTGCTGATGGCTGAGTATGCCTGGCAAAAGGCCCGCAATCACACGCGCGTGTTTAAAGTCAACGCGTGGATCAATGTCCTCTTTGGTAGCGTCTGCGTCGTGGCGTTGTTAGTGGTCTTTGCGCCCTGGGGATTAAGCCATCGACCTCTTTATGGTTCACACCAACTGCTGGCATTGACGATGGCCGTGCTGTCCTTTGCCGGCTGGGCCATCGTGGGCGTTTTCAGCCTGAAATCGCCACAACATCGTTGGCTGGCCGCGGCACTGTGTCCTTTAACGTTGGCGCTGTGTGTCGGCTCAGCCATCCCTGAAGGGGTTGAAAACACCAAGCAGCCGCAGGTGTTTATTCGCAGTATTGAAAGCAGCCTTGCTAACAGCCGCTATATCTTAAGTGATAATTCGGGTGTGTCATCGGCGATCGCCTGGACAATGAAACGCAGCGATATCATTGCATACAGTGAAAAAGGCGAACTGCAATATGGCTTAAGCTTCCCTGACGCACGATCAGCCTATGTCAGCAGCGAAGATTTCCCCCAGTGGCTTCAGGCGCACCGTAAACAGGGCAATGTCTCGCTTATTATGATGCTGGATCGAGGAGAAGCCACACCAACAGATTTGCCGCCAGCGGATGCCGTTTATCGCAACGGTCGGATGCTTCTGCTGCAATATAACGCGGCGGAGTAGCCGTGAGCCTGTTGTTGGTCTTACTGACCAGCCTGCTGACCTGCGCGGGTCAGCTCTGCCAAAAGCAGGCGGCGCGTCAAACAAACCGGGCTAAACTCACCGGCTGGCTGATTGCCAGCCTGGCGATGTTGGGCCTGGGGATGATCGTCTGGTTGTTGGTGCTGCAGCGTTTACCGGTAAGCCTGGCGTACCCGATGCTAAGTATCAACTTCATCTTAGTGGCGCTGGCTGCACGCTTTATCTGGCATGAAAAAATGACCCGCTGGCAATGGGCTGGCACCGTCCTGATTGTCGCTGGCGTCGCTATCATAGGGAGTTATGCATGACGGGCTATCTGCTGGCAATGTGTAGCGTTTTACTGGTGACGGTTGCTCAGTTGATGCTGCGCTGGGCAATGCACCAGTTGCCCGCGTTGTCTCTGCTAATGACGCACTATTCCCTTCACTGGCTACCGCTGCTGGTATTGTGCGGCGGATTAACGGCTTATGCCTGCTCAATGGTGTGCTGGTTTTTAGCATTACGCCATCTACCGCTGAGTCGGGCTTATCCGCTGCTAAGCATCAGTTACGTACTGGTATGGCTCCTGGCTATCAGCCTTCCGCTGTTCGCTGAGCCATTCCATGCAGGCGCGATGGCGGGCGTGTTTCTGATATTGGCCGGATTACTCTGTATGTGCGTTAAACCTGGAAAAACAGCCTGAGTACCGCTCTGTCTCTCGGCAGATAAATCAGCCTTGCTGTTGGCTAATGGCAGGGCGCTTTTGCTGGACATTGGGCAGCGAGAGGGCGGGAGCAAAGCGACGCTTTGGCCGCGCAGTCAGCATATTCGGATGGAGAAGGGCGCTTTCGCCTGAATGATACGGAGAAGGGATTGATCTTCTTTGTTCAACGGGAATCAGACGGGCTGGACAGTCATGCTGACTGCAGATGCGTCAGGAAGGCAAACGCCGGCATAAAGCCGGCGTTTGTTTTAGCAAGGCTCAGAAAGTCTCCCAGTTACCTTCTGCCGTGCTGGGCTGACGTGGAGAGATCAGCGTCTTAGGTGCAGACTTCGGTGCGCTGTGGCTGATGGACATACCACTTCTGTTCGCAGGCACACGGAAGACAGCGACGGTTTTCTCCAGCTCTTCCGCCTGGGATTCCAGCGAGCTGGCGGCGGCCGAAGACTCTTCAACCAGCGCGGCGTTTTGCTGCGTTGTCGTATCCATCTCCGTCATGGCCTGAGCGATTTGCGATATTCCGCGGTTTTGCTCATCGGAGGCTGCAGCGATTTCACTCATGATGTCCTTCACCTGGGTCACAGACAGTACAATCTCATCCATTGTGCTTCCCGCCTGATCGACCAGCGTTGAGCCTTCATTAACGCGGTTCAGCGAATCACGAATCAGTGTTTCGATTTCCTTCGCCGCAACGGAGCTGCGCTGAGCAAGGTTTCTGACTTCGCCTGCCACGACCGCAAAACCACGGCCCTGTTCACCGGCTCGTGCCGCTTCAACAGCCGCGTTGAGTGCCAGAATATTCGTCTGGAAGGAAATCCCATTGATGACGCTGATGATTTCACCAATTTTACCCGAACTGGTCGTAATACCTTGCATGGTGGTGACAACGTTACGGATGATGTCACCGCCTCGCCCAGCGTTCACGGACGCTTCCGTTGCCAGTTGGCTGGCGTGATGGGCGTTCTCGGCATTTTGCTTCACGGTTGAGGTTAACTCTTCCATACTGGCAGCAGTTTGCACCACGGCAGCAGACTGCTGTTCAGTGCGCGATGACAAATCCATATTACCGGCGGCGATCTCAGAGGAAGCGCGTGCCACGCTGTTCACACCGTCGCGCACGTTGGTGATGATGTTTTGCAGGCTCTCATTCATCACACTGACGGCCTGCATTAACTGCCCGAGTTCATCACGACGCGTGGTTGAAAGCGTAGCAGTGAGATCGCCTTCAGAGATACGCTGGGCAACGCTCAGGGTTTCTTTTAGCGGAACAGTAATTGAGACGGTGATGCGCCAGGCCACTAACAAGCTAAGCAGAACACAAATAGCCGCAACGATTGCGATCTGGCTTTCAGCACTACGTAATGCGTCAGCGGATTCAGACGCCTGATAGTTAAAGAGTCCAGCCACATATCCATTCAGCTTTTCTGCTGTAGCACTGAGCTCCGTCGATGCCGTTGATTCCTTACCCATGGCGGCAATGTAATCCACGAAACCCTGTTTAAGTTTCGCTAAATCCGTTTTTTGCGTATTCAACACCGCCTGGATTTCGGGGACAGAAAGCGCTAACAGCTGAGCACGTATCTGTTCGACAGAGGTAATGTTGCCATAAATTTCGGTCTTGCTGGACTCACTGGGTTTATCAATAAAGCGTTCTACATCACCCGCAATTTCCTTGAGGAGTGAGGCCAACCGCAATACCTGTAGCATCGCTTCGGGCTGAGCGGAAAGATTCAGTCCATCAAGGCTTTGTCCGAGAGAGAGGAGATCATTATCCTGAATCAACGTAGCCGCCGCTGAGGAGCTTTTCGCCGCACTGTAAAATGCCTGCCGCAGCGTCTGATAGTTTTGTATAGCGGTGCCTAATACACTGAGTTGTTCTTTGCCTTCACTGTTCCAGTCAAATTTTTTCAGCTTATCAAAGTGGGTGCTTAACTGGTTGAGTGCACTGGCGTTAACCTGAGCATATTGATCATCTTTAGTATATTGATACAGCAGACGGTTCGTGCGTGCCTTGCTGAGAGCATTGACCATATCAACAGTAATATCCTGCTTTGCTGCATTCTCTTTGATGCTTTGAAAGCCTTTAAACGCTAAGAGAGCAATAGCCAGAGTGGCAACAATCAGCACACAAAAACTCAACCCCAGCTTTTTACCCATTTTCATATCGGAAAACGTACGCGTAATAGACATAATTTCACCCTGATAGGCCGATACAGAAATATTATTTTGCAGCCTGTTTTTAAACCACACTGCTTAATAAAACTTATCGACTGCCACAATGAAAACTTTAAAGACATTTTGAAATATAAATTCACAATTGAGACATCAATGCATTTATGTGGATTTTTATGGCTATTTCAGGCCTTGGTGTTAATAGTAAGGGCCAGGATAGTTAGGGAACGAATAATTTATGGCGGATTTTTGCTGACATACTTTTACATTTATGGCCAATGCAAGCATAAATATTTAATATGATTTTAAGCGGAAGCTCAACTAATAATTATTTTAATATCAATAACATACATATAAATCCGCGCTCCATCAGTAAATTAACAGCTTAAAGGCTTAATAATCACTGGCGAAACCGAATCATCCACAAAAGATACGTTAACTTCTCTTAACATGTGTTAGCTGTTATGTAGCATTCTGGTTATAATTTGTATTAGTTAATTACAGAGATTAAATAATATTTCACCGACACTCCATCAATGAGAGGGACGTTTAATCTGATTAATCTTTTTCAACTATTTGGAAACAGGCTAACCAAACATGCAATATATGACCTTTCTTCTTGCTGCGTTAATTTTTTGCGGCTCTGCTGCTGCTGCCCCGTCGGCGTCAGAACCCGTTTCGCAACTCTCGCGTGCGCTTCATGAGAGAATGTTATTAATGAAGGATGTCGCCGCCTTCAAAAAAACCCACAATAAGCCGATTGAAGACCTGGCGCGAGAGCAGGATGTACTGGCAGAAGCCAAGGAGAAATCGGCACAAGCCGGGCTTGATCCGCAGTCCGTGACGGTGTTTTTTCAGGGTTTAATGGATGCCAGCAAAGCGATTCAGTATCGTTATCTGGCTGACTGGTTGGGCGCACCTCATTCCGTGCCGCCCGCAAAAGATCTGGCAGACCTGAGGAAGCAAATTAACCTGTTAGACGGACAAATTTTGCAAGCCATCAATCAGCAACTGTCACAGGGTGGTTTCACAAAAGATGAGCTGACCCATCTGCATCAGCAACTCAACGTCCAGCATCTGACGGATAACGATATCAACCACGTTTTACAGGGGCTTGAGCAAATCAAACTCAAAGGCTAACGCGTCGCAACGGGCCGACAAGCACGTTGAATACTTATGAACGCCTTCTCATACTTTTCGCAATGCCATCGTTAACACGCTATCCGCCCGTTAAGGCGGATAGCGTAAAATGTCGCCCGGTTAATTAGCCTGGCGGCTCTTATCACTTATTGTCCTAAATCGTAAATAGCGCGCCTTATCATGCTCAGCCTGTCGGGCGAGATAACGTACCCGGAAAATATCGTGCCGCGTGATCACCCCAACCACCTTGCCAGATTGTGGCACCGTCACGACGACAATACCGATTTCCTAATCTGCAATCTGACTGCACACCGTATCCGGGCAGGTACTGACAGGTTTTTCATCTTCCACCAGATCTTGCCAACGACTGTCTGGTGACTTGTTCTGCCTTTGCCAGTGAGTCCTGTCTTTACGCGACACTACAGATAAAAACACGACCACCGGGTAATGATGATGTGCATGGCGATCTGACATCCGTTCAATGACCTCACTCAGCGTGAGCGATGCATCCAACGTCGCGGGCGACGTTGACATAATTTGCCGGGCTTTTGTGGTTTCTGGCGTATTGGTCGTATATTCCTGCTCGATGTGATGAACAAAGCGGGCGATGGCACCAATGATAAGACTGCCGATAACCGGTGCGGCCAGAATATGCAGCGCGCTGGCATTTCCCGGCATCGGGTTTTCTGCAAATGAAAACTGTTTGTACCAGAACACATTCGTCATCAGTGCAATGAGCTTAAGCAAGGCAATGGCACCGAAAGCACCACCCGCGCCTGGCAGCAATCCCCTTAAAGTCAGTATAATGACGCGTTTCGTTACAGTGTGGTCGGCTAATTTGAGCCTGGCAGGTAAATCGACAGCGAGCTCCTGCATAATGTCTTCCTGAGCAAGGTCAAGGCGGGGAATTTACATCGCATCGCGACCTGGATTTAATGACAAAAGGTTATTGCATGTCACAGCCGAAGATGAAAGATGCTGATTACGCCTTACTGGCAAACTTCCGCGCGACGTTACGCACGTTTATCGCGTTTAGTGAAAGTCAGGCTCGCAGCGTTGGGTTAACACCACAGCAGCATCAGGCACTGCTGACCATTCGCGGTTCAGGAGCGGCAACCGCGACGGTGGGGTACGTTGCCGAGCGGCTGATTTTAAAACCGCACAGCGCATCAGGACTGATTAGTCGGCTGGAGGAAGCGGGGTTGATTACCCGCGAAGCGGATGCCGCCGATCAACGTAGGATGGCCCTAAAATTAACGCCTCAGGCAGAAGGCTTGCTTGAGGCGCTGTCTCTGGCGCATATAGAAGAGTTGAAAACCTTAAAGCCCTTGCTGGTGAATCTGGTCGATGATTTTGGTGGCTAAAACAGCCTTAAACGTGGCGGCAGAATAGCGGCGTGTTTCACCGTAAACAGTCGATATATTTCTGTGCAGATTGCATCACGACCTGTTTCGCATTGGGCGCAATGTCGCGTCCTTCAAACGCACTGTAAAGCCGTTCGAAATCATAGGACTCAAGGCGGACGGCGATGTCGCTGATTTTAGCCGCCGGCAAAGGGAGCATATTGGGGTAACTCCACATGAAGGAGACGGCGTTCGCGCCAGCCGTGACCTGCACGACATCGCCTGACAGTAAGACGCCATCGTCTTTCGCCCAGTGCAGCACCGTGCCACCGTCGAAATGCCCTCCTAAACGTAACAGTGTCACTTCAGGCATGATTTCTTTTGCCTCGCCCTCCCATAACCGCAGGTATGGACTGTCGCGCATAATCCACTCGCTATCGCTGGCGTGCAGATAAATCGGCGCATCAAAAGCCGCCGCCCAGTCTTGCATCGTGCTGTAGTAATGAGGATGAGAAATAGCAATCGCACTAAGGCCGCCAAGCGCGTGAACAATATCAATCGTCGCATCATCAAGGTTAGGTATGCAGTCCCAGAGGACGTTGCCCTGTGTGCCTTTCACTAAAAAAGCGCGCTGATCGATAGCAAATCCTGGCACCGTTTTCAGGCTCAACAAGGCTTTTTCATGCTGATACCATTTATTGCTGTGGCCTGCATGCAGTGCCTCAGGTGAAATCCATTGTTGCCCCTGTTTAGGGACATACTGACGTTCATCTTCACAAATTTTACAGTGCGCGATCTGAACATCCAGCTGTTGATAAGACGTGCCGCATGTGAGGCAAATTTTAATCATCACGGTCGCTCCCGTTAACCATTCAGATTAATTTTAGCGTTTTTACCCGGTGCAGATTTCAATTTGTGCGAGGACAGACGTCTAAAAACATGCCGGGCTGTATATCAAAAAGTCGCTGCCGTTCAGACTAAACCGTCCCACTTCACGCATTCCAAGGCGCTGGTGAGCCTGAATGGAATGATAATTGTCAGCCTGAATAAACAGAACGGGGGCTTTATTACCGTAATATCGGCACATTTCATCGTACAAGCGCGCCAGTAAGCCCTGACCACGGGCGACCGTGCTGATGCAGACCGGGCCGTAAATCCAGCACTGCTGCGCGGGCGGCCAGGCACGAAGCATCGTTTTCACGATCTCCGGACCTTGCTGGAACGATGTGGTGCTAAATAACACGCCGGCGATCCCAGCGGCGGATTGCGCGACCACCACAAAGGCCCCCGGATGATTCAACATCCCGGCAACCTTTTCGCCAGGAAAATCCCCGTTCAGCGTTCCGCCATTCCCCGCTGAGTTTTCCTGAAGCAGGGCAGTGATGCCTGCCAGGTCCTGCGACGTTGCTTGCCTGATGACATATTTATCCGAACTGACCATGCTCTTTCCCTCCTGAACCGGTGTTGCGGTGGCGCGTTATCACGCCCACCTCTTCGATGTGTTCCCTACTGTATCCCACGTCGCCCGCGGCCATTTTAACAATGTCACGTTTACTGCCGACAGCAGGCAATGGCGGCACGCTGGATTGGCGCTATGTGATTTTGCACGATGTACCTGTGGAGGCGGAATATAAAGCCAGCTAACACATTCTCATAAAAAACCTGCTTCTAATCGCATAGAATACGCATACGCTTCCCCAGGTTTTCGGGGATGATTTTAGCCATCAAAAAGAGGAAGAATGATGTCTGATAAACCGTTGAAAATCGTCACGCTACTGGGAAGCCTGAGAAAAGGTTCGTACAACGCAATGATTGCACAGGCGCTACCGCAACTGGCCCCACAGGGCGTGCTGATTGAGGCGCTTCCATCCATTCGTGATATTCCACTTTACGACGCCGATATTCAGCAAGAAGAAGGATTTCCTGCCCCTGTTGAAAAGATCGCTGAACAGATTCGTCTGGCAGATGGCGTGATTATCGTCACACCGGAGTACAACTATTCTGTCCCGGGCGGATTGAAAAATGCGATCGACTGGTTATCCCGCGTTCCCAATCAGCCGCTCGCGGGAAAACCGGTGGCGATTCAGACCAGCTCCATGGGCGCGATCGGTGGCGCGCGTTGCCAGTATCACCTGCGTCAAATTCTGGTGTTTCTTGACGCCATGGTACTGAACAAACCGGAATTTATGGGTGGTGTCATTCAGAATAAAGTTGATGAACAGGCGGGTAAGGTGATTGAGCAGGGCACGCTTGAGCATCTGGCCAGGCAATTAGCGGCATTCAGTGATTTTATCCGCAAAGTTAATTAGCCTGGTTTCACCGCAGGCGGTCTGAAAAAAACCACGCTTAAAAAAAGCGTGGTTTTTAAATTGAGGATTAGCGCAGTAAAGACAGCATGGTCTGTGGAACCTGATTGGCCTGTGCCAGTACAGATGAACCCGCCTGCTGCAGGATCTGCGCACGTGACATATTTGATACCTCGGTCGCATAGTCCGCGTCCTGAATACGGCTACGTGCAGCAGTCAGGTTAGTCACGGTATTATTCAGGTTGCTGATTGTAGATTCAAAGCGGTTTTGAGACGCACCCAACAGGCTACGTTGGCTGTCGACGGCCTTGATCGCTTTATCGATATCCGCCAACGGTGTGCTGCCAGAAGCGCTACCGCCGCTACCGCCAGTGACTGCACCTTTCAGCACGTCGAAGCCGATAGCCGCGGTGCTGCGGGCTGTACCATTAACCGTCTGCCCGGTTGTCACACTGGTGTTCTGCACAGTACCTGAAGAGGCGTTACCCGCTGCAGCCAAATCGAAGCTGTCACTTGAGCTAATGGTGATACCGATAGTCTGTCCATCCTGAGAACCGACCTGGAAATTATAAGTGCTGCTGCCAGAACCCGTGTTCAACACTTTAATGCCGTTGAAATCCGTCTGTTTCGTGTCACGGTCAATTTCCTGCATACGCTGGTTAACTTCGGCCTGGATAGAGTCGATATCAGAGGCTGAGTTAGAGCTGTTCTGCGCCTGAACAGTCAGGTCGCGGACGCGCTGCAGGTTGTTGTTTATTTCATCCAGCGCGCCTTCAGCCGTCTGAGACAACGAAATCCCATCATTGGCGTTACGCGCCGCAACCGTCAGACCGTTGATATTTGACGTAAAGCGGTTAGCAATGGCTTCGCCAGCGGCATCATCTTTGGCACTGTTGATGCGCAGACCCGATGACAGGCGCTCAATCGCCGTACCGAGAGATGACTGAGACTTATTCAGGTTATTTTGAGTAATTAACGACAGGACGTTAGTGTTGATGACTGACATGGTAAATTCCTTCTTATGAGAACGTATTATTTACGCATTATTATTATCGAACCCTTCCTGCTAAACTTTAATAAAAAACAGCCAGATAAGATTAATTATTGAATAAGTATTTTGTTGTAAAACCTCAGTTGTAAATATAAGAATTACCCGGAAAGAAATGATTATAACCCCACACAAAACCCAACCAAAAAACCAACTTCCTTAAGGTTAAAAACGTTTTGTTACAGCGTGAGGCTTTAAAAAGCACAGATGATTAAAGGCTTTACTCAGTTTTCCACAAAGCGTTTATCTGCGACCTTTTCTCTAAAAGATGCTTTCATTAGAGAAACTGCATTAAATATTTAAAAATATACTGGGTAAGATATATCATTAACGGAATATAAAAACCAATACTCACGTTAATGAGGTTTGTCCAGGCGCGAGGTTAAAGCAGTGGCGTTGACGATACCGCGCGGCATAAAAAATTCTGCATTAGTTTTTGGCTTATGACAAAGGCGATGTGTCTTGTCAGCGTGCGAGCATTCGCCTAATGGATATTGGCCCGGCAATGCGACGAGGTTCTGGATAAAGAGTTACGCCAAATTCATGGCTTACGGATGCGATAAAAAAAGTGCTATTGAGGAAGTAACCTAATACCAGATAAAATCAGGGCCTTATAATGGATAAATGCTGATGGCGCAGGAGCACCATCAGCATGAGAGGCAGGATGTTCAGCCTTGTGGCAAAACGGCGTGAGGCAGGCGTTACATTTTCGCGAACTGGGCTGACAGATAATCACCCGTTTGCGTCATTGAAGAGACCAGCGTACTCAGATTGGTAAATTCCGTTTTGTACTGTGCCATCACCGCCGTGATTTGATCGTTGACGGTATTGTACTGATCGGACAACTGTTTTAACGAGGTGTTAATCCCCGTCGTCGCATTTGATACTGTGCCGTTACTTGCCAGCATATCATTCAGTTTATTGGTCACCTGCGTGGCGAAACCTGTTGTTTTTCCATCCCCCGTCAAAAAGCTTAAAACATCTGCGGGTTGGTTGGTTAAGGCGGCATTCAGCTTCGTACTGTCTACCGTCAGATCACCTTTATCGTCCTGCGTTATTCCGAGCTGAGAAAGTACCTGAATATTTCCTGTACCCTGAGGATCGGAAAATTGACTGCGCAGACTGGTCTGGATATTCATTAATGTATTATCCCCCAGCAAATCGCCATTATCTGTACTCTGCGCCTGTCCTGCCTGAACCGGGGTATAGTTTGTCTGGTCTGCGATGGTTTTCTGCAGCGAATTATACGCATCAACATACGACTGAACGGCTGTCGCCATTGGCGAGGTATCTGTAGCAATGGATAAGGTTTCAGGCGATCCGCTGTTAACTTTATTAAGATTCAGCGTTACGCCCTCCGGCGCATCCGTCACGATGTTGCTGCTGCGCGTGATAGATAATCCGTTAACCTTCAATTGAGCATCCTCAGCGGCAACCTGCTGTGTCATACCGTTATTACTCCCGCCCTGGCTATAGTTAATGTACTGCGACAATGTGGCATCATTTGTACTTACGGTCATGGCATTCGCCGTGCCGCTATCGCGCGCCGTCAGGGATAAATAGTAGGTATTGTCATTGGCCATAATCACACTGGCATTGACGCTACCTTGTTGCTTGTTAATCGCATCACGGATATCAGACAAGCTGGTCTGATTCTGATTTAACGTCACGGTTAATGGCGATTTCTGTCCAGGCTGGCTGATCGTAATCGTGCGTGATGCCATGCTGCTGTCGCCCAGATCGGTCGTTTCGTCGCTTGCCGATTTGGAGAGCAGGGACTGCGACGCCGCTAACTGGTCAACTTCAACAGAATAATTTCCAGCTGCAGCACCGCTGGCAAGCGTAGCCGTAAAGGCCGAATTCGAGCTGGTCACTTTTGTTGTCGCAATGCTGGAGGCATTTTCCAGCGCAGAGGCTGCGGTCTGCAATTTCGACATTGAACTTTGTACCACGCCCCAGGCCGTCAGTTGCGCATTATAAGACGCTTGCTGATTGGTAATGGGTGTCAGTTGCGCCTGTTCGGCTGACTGTATGTTGTCATATAAGGTATTGAGGTCGAGGTTAGTACCAGCGCCAAGTGTGCTTATGCTTGCCATATTCTTGTCCTGATGAAGTGACACCAGTGATTAAAATACAATGCATTAATTAGGTGTTTTTCTGATTTTAACGGTTGTTGCAAATCGGTTTATTGTCATTACGCGACTATCAATTTTTTGTTAAGCCGGTAAATATATGTTAACAGAATAACAAATTGTAATTATTTGATGGCAGCATTTGCCGTATTTCCTGACACCGTTATTCTCTCGTGTAAAACACCGTGATTATTAATCAACAGGTTATAGTCACGCAGCGCAACTTAAGTAAAATTCAGGCCAGCTAATCTCCAACGCAAGGTTATAAAGCATCCTTATAAGTTCCTGATCAGCATTTTGTCGCACGGATGCTAAACAGCCCAGTGATACTTAATACAAATTTAAAATTATCATCAATTAATCAATGACATTACGTAGGGTTATCGCACCTTTCTTAATGATTTTATTAAGTACGACGTCTTCATCACTGCATAAAATATTTTATGAGCCCGAAACCTTACATTTGTTACATTGATTTACCGCTCATATCGAAAGGCTAACAAAGCGCTGTATCAGGGGGCAGTTTGGTCATCAAAAGCCTTATGCCCGTCAGGTTTGCGAGAAGTAGTAAAAATTTCTACTAATGCTGTCACGTGCCGCAGCTGCGCGTAGGCCAGTAGGAACGCTGCCACTTTAAAGTGACAGCCCTGCACAAACTGTGAAGAGAAGGGTTACAAAAGTAATAAATGGAATGACCTGCCCACTGTATTAGATACAACCTTCAGTTAGTAATGTCAGGTTGTTTACCTTCTATTTTTACATGTTTCCAGCTTGCTGCTAAAACTCTCAATAACTCCGTTCTGGGCCGGCTTGGCCGGCTGGATAAGACGCAGTTCCACGCCATGCTCAAAGGCCCATTGATCCCGTGCGAGGCAGGTGAATTCCGGTCCCTGAACGGTTCTTATCTTAGCCGGATAGCCACGAAAGAGCGTGATACTGTCCAGAATACGCGAGACCTGAACGCCTGAAATACCCAAAGCAGCGGTGATCGTCAGACACATATTTGTAAAATTACTAATAAATTCAGTTACTTAAATTTACGTTCGCTGGTAAGTGCATCCATGGCAAATTCCATTGACCAGGTCCGGGCGAAGAAGCGGAAGCCGCTCAGGCGCCAGGCCCTTACGATGTCGTCTGCGCTTCACGCCCAGACCGTTAAGGTGGTAAATGCAGTATATCTGGGATGGGATTTTTTCTGACGTGTCAGAGGCAGCCTCTATTTTCAGATAATCGGGGATGAAGAGTGGCAGATGGCACGAGATATGCCATAAGTAGCGAAGCCATGCTATCTGTGATTTTGCCGACTGGCTCGCAACGTCAGCCGTGATTGTCCAGGGCATTTTTATACCGTTCATAAGCGGACAACCGGCAGGAAAAGCAGCCAGCGTTCTCCTAAAACGAACAGGATGTACAGCAAAAACGCCCGCGAGCCGTGGCTGCGTTTTACCAGCCTTATGGGATATAAGCCGCGGGTGATAATTAAAATATACAGCCGCCCTATGCAAACAGAGCAGAACTTCAGAGATGAGAAAAGTGAGCGGCTACGGTCTGGGACTTCGGGCAAGTAAAAGCTGGGGAGAAAAGCGGATATCGATGCTTTGCCTGGTCGCGACACTTTACAGCATCATCATGTGGCTGACAGGGTATTACCCTGAAAGTAAGGGAATAAACAGATGGTTTCAGGCTAACAGGGGTCCGCTTGGAAAACGGTATTACGACCGCGCCGACCGTCCGCGCATTGATGCCTGGCAGACCATCGTGAACGGCAGGCTGGGGCTGCACGACCCGAACGCGCCGGAGAACCGGCGGGCGCTGGTCACGCCGTCCGCGCTACCGGAAACGAAGCAGGAAGCCGCTCAGGCGATTACGCGGGGGTTGCTGGCCCTGACTTCGTCCGGGGAGCTGAAAACGCGTCAGGACGTCACTGAGGCGCTGGAAAGCGCAGGTTTTGAGGTGGTACGCGCTACAAAAAGCAGCATCAGCATTGCCGACCCGGACGGGGGGCGAAACATCCGACTGAAGGGAGCCATCTATGAATAGTCTTTTAACGCTGGCGAAGGACTTAGAGCAGAAATCGAAAGCGCAGCAGCAGAGTACCGGCGAGATGCTGAAAGCCGCATTCAGCGAGCACGAGAAGTCTGTCAGAGCGGAACTGAGCGAAAGCGAGAAGAGAATCAGCGCCGCCATTCTCGACCACGACCGGAAACTGTCCTCAGCCATGAGCCAGCGCACGAAAGGGATGCTGCGATGGTCAGCCACGTCTGGCTGACCATCGTGCCGGTGTCCGCCCTGCTGATCGCCCCGGGCGCGGGCATTCTGTGGTGGCAGGGGCAGCAGATACTCGACAATTACACGACCATCCGGGAGCAGAAGAGCACGCAAGCCATGCTGTCCGAGAGGAACAGCGGCGTGCAGCTCTCGACCTGCGGAGAGCAGAGACGCCGCTGCGTGAGGGTGAACCCGGAAGCGGGACAGGATTCGAGCTGGATGATACTGGCGGGGAAATAGCACATGACGGAGCTGGAAACACAGTTGCTGAGCGCATTAGAGCAGCTACAGCAGGACTACTCGAAAAGGCTGGACGAGTGGGAGAACGCCTTCGGGGAATGGCGGACGATGTCTGGTCTTATGCAACGGGAGAACGCGGCACTGAGCGAGCGCGTGTCGAACTTGAGCAGGCAGGTGCAGCGTTTGAGCGAGCAGCTGGGCCGGTTGTCGCAAGGCTGAACGGCATCGAGACGTACCGGGAGCAGGCGCTGGCGGCGCAGCATCAGAAAGCGCTGGAGCCGGAACGCTCGCAGCGGCAGCGGAGGTATGACGGCCCGTCGCTGTAAAAAAAACAGGATAAAACGGGGCTTTCAGGATGAGATCAGGATGAAATCCGGCGTTATTCATCTGGCTGCATGGTCATGCAGACGGTTAACATTTACCGGGCGCGTTTCCGGTGATTTTCCGGGTGGTTTGTTGCCTGTTTTATCCCGCAGTCACCGGAAACGCCGCCAGCCTGTTTTCGCGGTGCCGATAACGGATGTTATGGTAAATGGCATTTTCATCAAGGGGTTATTCCCGCGTGGTTATAATGCCGGTCTGAATGGATAATAGGCGGTGATCATGGATTTTTTTGAACGACTGGAACGGGTTGACGGGGCAGTCACCCGGTTTTATGCCCGGCGTAAAGTATGGATCTGGGGCGTGCTGTCGCTGCCGGTGGTGTTTCTGCTCGGGTGGATAGTGTGGGTGATGTTCTGGGCCCCGCCGGCGGGCGGCGTGACGCTGATTATTCACACGCGGATTGATAGGCCCATTCTGGGGTTCAGCGTGAACGGCGTTGCAGGGGGTAATGCCGGGGCTTTTGACCCCGGTAATAAGTATGCGGGTAAGAATGGTAAAACCACCTGCTGCGGCAGTATCAGCGGGAAGACCGCCGAGGTGATCTGGACGCTCAGCGTCACCGGGCCACAGTTCGAGGCGGGGATGCGGCCGGAGCAGCGGCGGGTGGTGATGCCATTGCCTGAGCGCAGGCGGGGCGAGAACGATCTGCACGTTTACTTTTTACCGGGAGATAAGGTGTTACTGGGATGGAGTGATAACGCGTTCTCGCCCTACGATCCGCGCAGCCCGCACTATACCCCCTCGGAGCTTCTTAAAGGAGAATAGCTATGGAAATGGATTTGGATGCGATTATCGCGGCGGCGCATCGGGCGCAGCATTCCTGCGACTACCGGCTGGGGAACTGTTCACGTGTGCTGCATATTGGTTTTTTCTTTGACGGCGTGGGGCGTAATATCGAGCAGGACGCGCCGGATAACCGGCTGAGCAATGTTGCCAGGCTGTTCCGGGCATATCCTGTGCCTGAAAAAAGTACCTCTACTGAATCATATCAGGCGCACTATATATCCGGGCTGGGTACGCCGTTTGTGGAGGCAACGGCGGAGCGGCTTCAGGGGATGATGGATAAGTCCCTGGGCTCGCTGCTGGATGATCTGAAGGACAAGCCAGCGGATATGGCGAAAGAGGCTTTTCAGTCGTCGCTGGGCGGTGCCAGCGGCAAGGACGTCCTGACGGAAATGAAGGACACGCTGCTGACCCCGAAGGGGCGGCTGGGGCTGCTGAAGGACTCGGCGGTGAACGCGCTGAAGCGGGTGAGCATTGAGGCGACGCCGTGGCTGCGCGACTCGGCCTTTATGGCCTACAACTTTGTGACCGGCGCGGACACGCGCCTTAACAGCGTGAAAGCGCGCTTTGTTCGGTCATTCGAGGATGCAGTAAAAGACGGGGAGGTTCCCGTACGGCTGATTTCGGTGTCCGTCTTTGGCTTTGACATGGGCGGCACGCTGGCCCGGCAGTTTATCGATATGCTGCTGGGTGAGGTATGCGACAAAAAAACGGGTGGAAACCCTGCCTTTCGCGGCGTCCCGGTCGATATCGTGTTTGCCGGGCTGTTTGACTGTTCGCGGGATACGCCGGAGAGCAGCGATGACGGTCTGGATTATGCGGCGTCGGCGGTCAGCTGGCTGCCCGGCCCGGTCGCGAAAACGGCGGGAACGGTGGGGTCGCTGTTCGGGCGTAAATATCTTGAGCATATGTCCCCGCTGCCGGAGGCGGTAAAAAAATCGCTGCACCTGGTGGCAGCCCATGAACGGCGGCGCTGGCGGTGCATTTACCGCACCGGTCGGGAAGGTTTTGAGCATCAGGAGGTGCTGATGCCAGGGTGCAGCGAGGATATCGGGGGCGGGCTGAAACCTGATGTACAGAAGCCGAGCGCGGAGTTGTGCCGGGTATCGCTGAGGAAGATGTACGTGGAGGCCATGAAGGCCACCGTGCCTTTTCCTGATTTCAGCACGCTGTACAAAACTGACCGCCTGGTATGGTCTTATTTCGACCTGAGTGACGGGGTGGAAAACCAGTCTGCCGGACAGTGGGTGAGCCGCTATCAGAAAGCTGTTCCGGATAAACTGCTCAGCTACCCGGCGATGAACCGGCATCTGGACAGCTATTTTGAATGGCTGGGCAAGCAGCACTATGAGTACAAACGCGAGCTTCGCCGGCTGGAGAGTATTCAGTCCGGCATTCTGTCGTCTCCCGGTGCGTCAATGGGACTGGTGGGCATTACCCCGCAGGCCAGACAGGCATCGGATGAGGTGGCTGAAGATATCCGTATCCTGAAAAAGCACTGGGGCTGGCTGTCGGATGTGGCTAATGCGGCCAGTCTGTTACTGACCCGAAAGCTGTATAACCCGCCGCAGATGTTTATGGAGAATATTCATGAACCGGCCTGTGTCCGGGCCAGTCACTTTATCGAATGCGGCACGGCTGGTTTTGACGGCAAGCCGCTGCCGATGATGTGGTACAGCGTGCCGGAAGCCCTTTATGCGTGGTTTGTGCATGATGTGCAGCGTGCTGAAGGCATCAGTGACGGGTATTTTTCCGTGCGATGGATGGAGCCACGGGGATAACAGAACTGACGATCATTTAAAGGATCTTCTTGAGATCCTTTTTTCTGCGCGTAATCTCCGGTTCTGTAAACGAAAAAACCACCCTGGCAGGTGGTCTTTTCGAAGGTTAGGTAATCCTGGCAGATTCTCTAACCGTGGTAACAGTCTTGTGCGAGACATGTCACCAAATCTGTCCTTCCAGTGTAGCCGTACTCAGGCACACACTTCAAGAACTCTCGATACATCTCTCGCACATTTCAGTTACCAGTGGCTGCTGCCAGTGGCGTTTTTGCGTGTCTTTCCGGGTTGGACTCAAGTTGATAGTTAGGGGTCCGCTTGGAAAACGGAAAATATCCTACGCTAAGCCTGCTTTTTGTACAGACTGCTATCTACTGAGCGTAATGCACGGTATTGACCTGCCCCCAGGATTAGATACAACCTTCAGTTAGTAATGTCAGTTGGTTTTTCTTCAAATTTCCCGTTTCGCCAGCCCGCTGCAAATTCAGCCGGCGTGAGGTAATTCAGCGATGAATGTGGTCGACACTCGTTATAATCCTGCCGCCAGTCATTAATTATTTCCCGGGCATGTAGAATATCGCTGAACCAGTGCTCATTCAGGCATTCATCCCGAAAGCGGCCATTGAAACTCTCAATAAATCCGTTTTGCGTTGGCTTGCCCGGCTGGATTAAGCGCAACTCAACACCATGTTCAAAGGCCCATTGCTCGAGCGCGCGGCAGGTGAACTCCGGGCCCTGATCGGTTCTTATCGTTGCAGGATAGCCACGAAACAGCGCAATGCTGTCCAGAATACGTGTCACCTGAACGCCTGTAATCCC
>NZ_JALNPN010000067.1:0-237 GCF_024520835.1 Pantoea sp. Fr+CA_20 | reverse complement strand
ACATGGACACACCATCACCGTTAACGCTGCTGGTAACGCGGAAAACACCGTCAAAAACATCGCATTTAACTATATTGTGAGGCTTGCATAATTGCATTCAGAATGAGTGAACAACCACGGACCATAAAAATTTATAATCTGCTGGCCGGAACTAATGAATTTATTGTTGAAGGTGATGCATATATTCCGCCTCATACAGGTCTGCCATCAAACAGTACCGATATTGCACCGCCAGAT
>NZ_JALNPN010000066.1:0-254 GCF_024520835.1 Pantoea sp. Fr+CA_20 | reverse complement strand
ACTGCGTGCGGTTAAATGAATGCGGACGTTTAGGGAACAGAAAAATATCTTTATCTCAATATATTAGGATGCGCTCCGGATGCCTCCTGAAAACCCACGCCTGTGAGATCGAATGTTTTCCCGGAAGGTCGGCGTTGTCTGTAATTGACTGCGTGCGGTTAAATGAATGCGGACGTTTAGGGAACAGAAAAATATCTTTATCTCAATATATTAGGATGCGCTCCGGATGCCTCCTGAAAACCCACGCCTGTGAG
>NZ_JALNPN010000065.1:0-259 GCF_024520835.1 Pantoea sp. Fr+CA_20 | reverse complement strand
TTGTAGCTCAGGTGGTTAGAGCGCACCCCTGATAAGGGTGAGGTCGGTGGTTCAAGTCCACTCAGGCCTACCAAATTTCTTCTCATGCTGCGTTAAAGCGCCGCTCGTATAGTGAACTATACGTCGCGACCCTTTGCCTTGCCTGAAAAGAAATTACCGTTTATCACAAACGGGACTCCTGGTGAGTGGTAGTAGTGGTCTCTGCAGTAACTGTATGGGGCTATAGCTCAGCTGGGAGAGCGCCTGCCTTGCACGCAGG
>NZ_JALNPN010000064.1:0-264 GCF_024520835.1 Pantoea sp. Fr+CA_20 | reverse complement strand
GCTGACGCGCAGCTGTCTCTACGCATCACAGAGCTGGCACTTGAGCGCCGCCGCTTTGGTTACCGGCGCATCTGGCAGCTACTGCGTCGGGAGGGCCTTCACGTCAACCACAAGCGGGTATACCGCATCTGTCATCTCAACGGCCTGAGTGTAAAACGCAGGCGACGCCGCAAGGGACTGGCGACTGAGCGGCTTCCGCTTCTTCGCCCGGATGCGCCGAACCTGACATGGTCGATGGATTTTGTCATGGATGCACTTGCCAGC
>NZ_JALNPN010000063.1:0-271 GCF_024520835.1 Pantoea sp. Fr+CA_20 | reverse complement strand
GGCCGATCTCCCGGTTGCGGAGGAGAACAAGAAGATCCTGATCGTCGAGCCGGCGGTGGCCGACCAGATCACCGGCGAAAAATGGAATCGCTACATCTTCCGCACCGGCCGCAACTCGTCGCAGGACGCCATCTCCAACGCGGTGGCGATCGGCAAGCCCGGCGTCACCATCGCCACCCTCGGCCAGGATTATGCGTTCGGCCGCGACGGCGTCGCCGCCTTCAAGGCCGCGCTGGCCAAGACCGGCGCAACGCTGGCCGCGGAAGAATAC
>NZ_JALNPN010000062.1:0-296 GCF_024520835.1 Pantoea sp. Fr+CA_20 | reverse complement strand
TGGTGCTGATACCCAGAGTCGAACTGGGGACCTCACCCTTACCAAGGGTGCGCTCTACCAACTGAGCCATATCAGCACGCAACAGGTACTCCCGGCACTTTTATGCTGATGCTCGGGTCTTTCAATTTGATGCCTGGCAGTTGATGAATCACGCGGTGATTCACCCTTCGGGCCGCTGCTCTGCAGCGTTCAAAAGTATTCGCTTTTGTCCTACTCTCTTTTGAGTAGAGAACTGCCCGAAGTAACGTGCAGGTTTTCAATTTGATGCCTGGCAGTTCCCTACTCTCGCATGGGGA
>NZ_JALNPN010000061.1:0-345 GCF_024520835.1 Pantoea sp. Fr+CA_20 | reverse complement strand
TCACGCCTCAGTGTAAAGTGAACCGGATTTGCCTGGAACACACACCTACACGCTTAAACCGGGACAACCGTCGCCCGGCTGATATAGCCTTCTCCGTCCCCCCTTCGCAGTAACACCAAGTACAGGAATATTAACCTGTTTCCCATCGACTACGCCTTTCGGCCTCGCCTTAGGGGTCGACTCACCCTGCTCCGATTAACGTTGAACAGGAACCCTTGGTCTTCCGGCGACAAGGTTTTTCACCTTGTTTATCGTTACTTATGTCAGCATTCGCACTTCTGATACCTCCAGCATGCCTCACAGCACACCTTCGACGGCTTACAGAACGCTCCCCTACCCAACAAC
>NZ_JALNPN010000060.1:0-360 GCF_024520835.1 Pantoea sp. Fr+CA_20 | reverse complement strand
CGTGCTTTTTCTTCCGGGGTGCTGTCGATCTGGTCGAACGCACGCGCCTGGCCACCGTTGGTTTTAGCCAGAACGGTGGTGATAGCTGCAGTCAGGGTGGTTTTACCGTGGTCAACGTGACCGATGGTTCCCACGTTTACGTGCAGTTTGTTACGTTGAAATTGCTCTTTAGCCATCGCTAGTCCCTCTAAGACACGGATATATCAAAGATATAGTCACATTAACCAGGCATTGCCTGACTGCAAGGAGTTACAGAGAAAAATCAGGAGGGAGATAAAGGAAGTGGTGCTGATACCCAGAGTCGAACTGGGGACCTCACCCTTACCAAGGGTGCGCTCTACCAACTGAGCCATATCAGCA